>DAIMGD010000095.1:0-8336 GCA_036724165.1 Rhodanobacter sp. | reverse complement strand
TCAACGAACTCGACCGCTACATCATCGGCCAGCACGACGCCAAGCGCGCCGTGGCGGTGGCACTGCGCAGCCGCTGGCGGCGCATGCAGCTGGAGCCGGGCATGCGCAACGAGGTCACGCCGAAGAACATCCTGATGATCGGCCCGACCGGCGTCGGCAAGACCGAGATCGCGCGGCGTCTTGCCACGCTGGCGAACGCGCCGTTCGTGAAGGTCGAGGCGACCAAGTTCACCGAGGTCGGCTATGTCGGCAAGGATGTCGAATCGATCATCCGCGACCTCGCCGACGTGGCGTACAAGCTGACCCGCGAGCAGGCGGTCAAGCGCGTGCGCACGCAGGCGGAGGATCGCGCCGAGGATCGCCTCCTCGATGCGCTGCTGCCGCGCAGGCAGGCCACCCCGACCGACTGGAGCCACGACACGCCGGCGCCGGCGATCGACAGCGACACCCGCCAGAAGCTGCGCAGGCAACTGCGCGAAGGTGCGCTGGACGAACGCGAGATCGAGCTGGATGTGGCGATGAACGTCGGCGTGGAAATCATGTCGCCGCCGGGCATGGAGGAGATGGGCGCGCAGCTGCGCCAGATGTTCCAGAACATCGGCGGCGCCAAGACGCAGCAGCGCAAGCTGGCGATCAAGCTCGCGCGGCCGCTGCTGATCGACGAGGAGGCCGGCAAGCTGCTCAATGACGAGGAGATCCGCGCGCAGGCGATGGAAGCGGCCGAACAGAACGGCATCGTGTTCATCGACGAGATCGACAAGGTGGCGCAGCGTGGCGACCACGGCCACGCCGGGGTCAGCCGCGAAGGCGTGCAGCGCGACCTGCTGCCGCTGGTCGAGGGTTCCACCGTGTCGACCAAGTACGGCCCGATCAAGACCGACCACATGCTGTTCATCGCCTCCGGCGCGTTCTCGCTGGCCAAGCCGTCCGACCTGATCCCGGAGCTGCAGGGCCGGCTGCCGATCCGCGTCGAGCTGTCCGCGCTCAGCGTGGACGACTTCAAGCGCATCCTGCGTGAGCCGCACAACGCGCTGACCAAGCAGTACACCGCACTGCTGGCGACCGAAGGCGTCGGCCTGGAATTCGTCGACAGCGGCATCGACCGGCTGGCCGAGGTGGCGTTCCAGGTGAACGAGCGCACCGAGAACATCGGCGCGCGCCGGCTGCACACCGTGATGGAGCGCCTGCTGGAGAAGATTTCGTACGAAGCTGCGGACAAGTCCGGTGAGAATTACCGGATCGACGCCGATCATGTGGATAAAACGCTCGGCAGCCTGGTCCAGAACGAAGATCTCAGCCGCTACATCCTCTAAACAAGCAGGCCATCCCGATCTGTTAAAATGGACCCCGTGAGCAACATCATCGAACTCAAAACGACCGGCCAGCGCGCGCAGTTGCGCGAAGCTCAGCAGCAGCAGACGTTGATCCGGCTGTGGCGCGAAGATCTCGAGCACGGCAGCTTCTGCGGTTACGTGGGCGGCGTCGGGCGCGAATTCTTCCTGCTGTGGGTGGTCGGTGACGGCATCACTTACGATGGCATGTACGTGATGCGCCACCGCGACGTTTCCGAGCTGGAGGCGCCGGACAAGCACCATGTGTTCTTCGAGAAAGCGCTGGCGCTCAAGCACATCCTGCCGCGGCCACCGCGTGGTTTTCCGCTGGACAACATCCGTGAGGTGGTGCAGGCCGCCGGTGCGCAGGCCGCGGTGATCGGCGTGCACGTGGACAGCGAGGATGAGGCCGAGGTCTGCTACATCGGTCGGCTGGCCAGTGTCGAGGAAGACGGTTTCTACATGCAGGAACTCAGTCCCGATGCGGAGTGGATGCGCGAGGCATCGTTCTTCGCCTGGGACGAGGTCTCCACCGTCAGCATCGAGGATGGCTATGCGCAATCGCTGCTGGCGGTGGCCGGTGCCGCGCCGGCACTGGAGCAAGGCGATTCCGGTGTGGGCCGCGCGTAGCGCGAGTTAAAAGGTCGATCCCGCAAGCGGATTTTCTTCAGCGCCTGCCGCGCCCGCGACAGGCGTTTTGCTTTACCGGGACGGCAGTCCTGCCGTTACCTTGCCTTGGCCTGAAGACTCTCGGCCTTTGCTGGCTGTTTTCACGAATACCGCGGCAGCAACCCGTGCCGGCTACTTGTTCAGCGCGCCCTGCCCGAACAAGTGCCTGCGCGCCTCTTCATCCTGCGTGATGTCGACCTGACCCTTGATCGTCTCGCCGAGCGCATACGCGCGCCGGGTCGCCGCGCGATCGCGGATATGCTCGAACCACGGTTTGAGATGCGGAAAATCCTCCAGCTGCATGCCTTGTGCCTCGTACGGCACGATCCACGGATAAGCCGCCATGTCGGCAATGCTGTAATCCTTGCCGGCGATGAAGGCGCGTCCCTCCAGTTGCCGGTCGAGCACGCCGTAGAGGCGACGCGTTTCGTTGACGTAGCGGTCAATCGCATACGGGATCTTTTCCGGCGCATAGCGATTGAAGTGATGATTCTGCCCGGCCATCGGACCCAGGCCGCCGACCTGCCAGAACAGCCATTCCAGCACCTTGTAGCGCTCCCGCGGCGCCGACGGCATGAACCGACCGGTCTTCTCCGCCAGGTATTGCAGGATCGCACCGGATTCGAAGATGCCCAGCGGCTCGCCGCCGCCCGGCGGATCGGTATCGACCAGCGCCGGCATCTTGTTGTTGGGCGAGATCTTCAGGTACTCCGGCTTGAACTGATCACCCCGGCCGATGTTCACCGGCTTCACTGCGTAGGGCACGCCGGCTTCCTCCAGCAACATCGTGATCTTGTGGCCATTCGGCGTCGGCCAGTAATGCAGTTCAAGCATCGCAATTTCCTCGTGCGGGAAGCCATGTTGAATATCGTCGGGGCGGCAAGCGCTGTTTCCAAGCGTGGCTCGCCAGCGTCCGCCGGGCAGGACCCATGCCGCGACAACTCTTGGCGAAGGAATCCATGCTCTCGTCAACGCGTGTGGCGGACCTCGCGTTCAAGGTCTGGTCATTCACCCGGAGAGCACGCCATGAAACTCGTTCGCTGTCTCGCCCTGCTCGGCCTCGCGGCAGGTCTCGCCTGCACCGGCGCTGTGCTTGCCCAGCCATGGCAGGATGCGGCTCCCGCCGGCAGCCAGACAGCCGCGAACGGGATGCGCCGGATGCCGGATCCGCAGCACCAGCTGGCGCGACTGGCGCGCAAGCTTCAGCTGACGCCGGATCAGGCGGCCAGGATCGCGCCGATCCTGCAGAACCGGCAGCAGCAAATGCAGCAGTTGCGGGCGGATACCACCCTGGCGCCGCGCGAGCGCCGCGCCAGGATGCGTTCGATCATGCAGAACAGCAGCAGCCAGCTGCAGTCGATACTCAGCGACAGCCAGCAGCGGCAATACCAGCAGATGATGCAGCAGGCGATGCAGCGCCGGCAGGACAAGAAAGCGGCCCCGCAAGATGATGCCGGCGGTGAATGACCGACCTCCGCGTAAGGAGCTCCTCGAAGGGCCGGGCCGATGCCGGCCGCTCGCGTTTGCCGCATGACGCAATCGCTTATGCTCGATGTTCCTCCTCGATTCCTCGGCCTGGGATGTCATGACCCGCATCGTCGTCGTCGGCAGCATCAACATGGATCTGGTCACCCAGGCGCCACGCTTTGTCGGCCCCGGCGAAACCATCCTCGGCGAACGCTTTCTCAGCGTGCCCGGCGGCAAGGGCACGAACCAGGCCGTGGCCGCGGCGCGGCTGGGCGCCGAAGTGGTGCTGGTGGGTGCGCTGGGCGACGACGCCTTTGCCCGGCAGCTTCAGCATGGCCTGGCTGCCGAAGGCATCGATCTCAGCCAGCTCACGAGGCTCGACGACTGCGCCAGTGGCACCGCCTCGATCACCGTCGCCGCCGGCGAGAATCAGATCATCGTGGTGCCGGCCGCCAATGCGCGCGTGACGCCGGCGCAAGTGGAACGGGCGTCGGCGCTGATCGCACGCGCCGACGTCGTGCTGGTGCAGATGGAGATTCCGCTGGACACCGTGGAAGCCACCCTGCGACTCGGCCACCGGCTCGGTGTGCCGGTGATCCTCAATCCCGCACCGGCGCAGACGTTGCCGACCGGCTGGTTGAAACTGGCCCGCTATGTCACGCCGAATCAGCACGAGTTGGCGATCCTGCTCGGCGTCGATCCCGATCAGGCTGACTCGAATCAGGATTTCCGCGCGCTGATGCAACGCGCGCCATGCCCGGTCGTGCTCACCCGCGGCAGCGAAGGCGCGTGGTACCGCGAGCAGGGCGCGCCGATCCACCAGCCCGGCTTCCGCGTCGACGTGGTCGACAGCACCGGCGCCGGCGATACCTTCAACGCTGCGCTGGCGGTGTTCCTGCACGAAGGCCTGCCCGCGGCCGTGCGCAAGGCATGCGCGGCAGCCGCGTTGTCGGTCGGCAAGCTCGGCGCGCAAGGCGGCATGCCACGGCTGGCTGAGGTGGGGCGGCTGGCGCAGTAGCAGTGAACGGCGCGGCAGGTAGCGCGGTTACTTGCCGATGCAGAAAGTATTTAACGCCTAGAATTTGGCTTTCTGACTGGATACCAGAGTTGCGTCAAATATTATGTGGACCCGCCCGTGGTCCCGATATGTCGTGCTTCAAATCTCGCATTTATCTTATAAGTACTTGAATATAGACATTATTTTAGAATATCTGACCTTGATTACACATTCTTAACAAGTCATACTTATTTCGCCGGAAACGGCCCGTCAGACCCCCGTCGAAACGGAACCAAACAGGTGAAATATGAACAATGAAGACTTAAACGAAATGAGATTCTTACGTATGCCGGATGTGAAGCGTCGCATCGGCCTTAGCAAGACCACGATCTACGACATGGTCGCCGCAGGAAATTTCCCCAAGCAGATCAAGCTTTCTTCGAACTGCGTCGGTTGGTTCGAGGCGGATCTCCGAGCTTGGATGAGAGAGCGAATGGCACGCCTTGAATGAAAACGACACTTATGCTGCAAACCGAATAAGTAGTGGTATGCGCATACTGATAATTGTTTATTCATGCATCTCGATATGTGAAAGTGAAAATTTAAATCATCCGACTGTTAACAATTTCGTTAAATCAGATAGGAGAAGAATGAAAGAAATATAGAAACAAGGAATATATATAATGAATTATAAGATACATCCGAAGATATTAAGACAGATTACTACAATAAAACTTTATGAGCCAAATCAACCATATATGTACTTTGCAACGGTAACGTATCAGTACCATATATCAGAGATTGCTGCAAAAAAGTTCGCATCTACATTAATACGTAGATTTAATAAACTCTTACTCGGGAAAAAATATGACCGGTCAAAACCCATACTGGGCGTAGCCATTATGGAGAAGGCTTCCATTATTCATGATGATAAGAAGAGAGATCGAGGTAATTTTCATTTTCACTTCCTGATCAAGACTCATCCTTCGCTGATAGGGGACCCTCAGGACCTCCTCCAACGCGTTGAGAGCGCATTCCGCAGCGCAGCCCTAGGATTGAACCTCAATGAGACGCAGCGCCTTGTCAGCAAGCTGGGAACAGACGTGAAGCTGATCAGGGATGAACACATCTACGAGTACGTGACCAAGGAAGCTTGGCACCCTGCATGGAAGCAACATGAGCGGTTGTTCTTCTTGGATAACGATCGAAGCTGTACTCCTTGTAGGTCACCTCGCCCAGAGAATGCTCCAACAACTTCCAAGTCTCGATCTTGTTGAATAATTTAAACAGCAGGGTACGGAATAGCACTTCTTCTGCGGAGCTCGGAAGATCATCGCGATAGATGACATCACGAATGAGAAATTGACTTACCCTGTCCGAAGCGCGATACGCATTTGTGAACTTGTGCTGCGCGATTATGGGATCTGTAGACCACGGACCGGGCTGGCCTTCGAGACGGCGAAAGAAGACGTTTTGCCTCTCGCAAGCAAAATTCCAATAGCTGTCGAAGACAGCCGTGACTGTTACCGGCGACAGGTGCTGCTGCTTCCTCACCTCCAACAATTTTGTGCCAGTCGTGTTTGCAGACTTCACGGGGATGGCTTCTTTGTTCAGTCTGCGCGTCACGCTTTGGCCTCGACGGCAGAGGCACTCGTGTGCGTCATTGGAACAATATTTGGCTCGCTTGATATGCAGGCCCGAGCTGCGTTGAGCAAAGGTTGCAACTCACTATCCGTCTTGGAAATTCGCTCGAATTTCGCAACGCCGATGACTACATTCATCCGCGAAAGGCGCATACCCATTTCGTGTGCCATGAATGCACCTAGCCGCCTGCAGCCGAGCCTGTCGTTTGTCTAGTGCAGGAGACTCGCCCAGTTTGACCTGATCAAGCATTCTCAAATGGATGATGCGGGCAACCCTCAGGGTCGTAGAGGGAAAGCTCCCGATCGTGACCTTCTCGCGTCGTCCGTTAAGCCGGTACCGATACCGAAAGGACTTTTCTCCAGACGGCATGACTTCGATGTAGAAGCCATCGCGTTCTGACTTGATGTAGCGCTTGTCCTTTACTGCCAAGCCTCTGAGCCAGCGATCTGTGAATTGCGTCATCCGGGTCCACCGCAGCGAATCTAACGGAATTGTACAGGCCTGTGGTCCCAAAGGTGGTCCCAGATCTCACGGTTTGGCTGGAATCTTCTCGAACCAGATCGGATGACAAATTGACTTAAAACAAGGGTTTTTTAAAGGAATTCGTACTTATTCGGATTTCCCCGGAAAGCAAGTCACTTTCCGATGCAGAACGAGCTGAAGATCGCGCCGAGCAGATCGTCGCTGCTGTAGCTGCCGGTGATCTCGCCAAGCGCGTGCTGCGCATGCCGCAACTCTTCGGCGGCGAGTTCGCCGGCGCGGCTGGCCAGCAGGTGCGCCGCCTCGCCGAGATAACCGTCCGCGTGTTGCAGGGCAAGCACATGTCGACGGCGGGCGCTGAACGCGCCTTCGCCGCTGCCGGCACCGGCAAGCTGCTTGAGCTGCTCACGCAGCGCGTCGAGACCGGCGCCGGTTTTCGCCGAGCCCCACAACCAGACCACGTCGTCGCGCCGTTCGTGATGTGCGCCGGTATGGTCGAGATCGATCTTGTTGATCAAGACGAGCCGCTCGACGTTCGCCGGCACGTCGGCGAGCAGCGCACGATCGTGCTGCGCGTGCTGCGCATCGGTCACCAGCAGCGCCACGTCGGCGCGTGCCAGTTCGCCGTGGGCGCGGCGCACGCCTTCGCGTTCGACCTCGTCGTCGGTCTCGCGCAGGCCGGCCGTATCGGCCAGTTCCAGCGCGATGCCGTCGAGGCTGAGACTTTCGCGCAGCACGTCGCGGGTGGTGCCGGCGGCGGCGTTGACGATGGCGCGGTCGCTGCCGGCCAATGCGTTCAGCAGGCTGGACTTGCCGGCGTTGGGACGGCCGATGATCGCCACGCGCAAGCCGTCGTTGAGGCGCACGCCGCGTTGCGCTTCGCGCAGCAGCTCGGTCAGTTCGGCGCGGACGCCGTGCAGCTGTCGGCCAAGCGCCGGATCGGCGAGGAAATCGATTTCCTCCTCCGGGAAGTCGATCGCCGCCTCGATATGCACGCGCAGCGCGATCAAGGCCTGCAGCAAGGCCGCGACCTTGCGCGAGAACACCCCTTCCATCGACTGCAACGCGGCGCGTGCGCCGGCCTGCGAGCGTGCCGCGATCAGGTCGGCGACGGCTTCGGCCTGGGCCAGATCGAGCTTGCCGTTGAGGAACGCGCGCTCGGTGAATTCGCCGGGCCGCGCCAGCCGCGCACCGAGCTCGCACACGCGGCGCAGCAAGGCATCGAGCAGGACCGCGCTGCCATGACCCTGCAGCTCCAGCACGTGTTCGCCGGTGTACGAGGCCGGGGCAGGGAAGTGCAGCAGCAGGCCGCGATCGATCAGTGCGCCGGTGGCATCGCGAAAGGCCGCGAAATGGGCGTGGCGCGCTTGCGGCATGCGGCCAAGCAAGCTCTGCGCGATGGCCGGCGCGGCCGGCCCGGATACGCGCACCACGCCGACACCCGCTGCACCGGGTGCACTGGCGATGGCGGCGATCGTATCGGTGGCGTGCTCGGTCATGACGTAAGGACTCTGAACGATGTCAGCCGCGATGGTGGTCCGATCGCGGCTGACGAGGTGTCACTGCCATGGCTCCGGCTCAGGCGGCCTTGACCACTTCCTCGCGATCGACGTGATGGGTAACCCACCACTGCTGGCCCAGGCCGACCAGGCCATTGACCGCGTAATACAGGCACAGGCCGGCGGGGAAGAACGCGAACATCACCGTGAACAGCAACGGCATCACCTTCATCATCTTCGCCTGGGCCG
>DAIMGD010000094.1:0-8350 GCA_036724165.1 Rhodanobacter sp. | reverse complement strand
AATTGCTGCACGTGCTGCCTGCGCACTGATCTCGCCGGCCCGGAAAGTACGTTCCCGACAGCCGGGAACCCGACAAGACTTCGCCGCTGCGCGACTGCCGCCATCGCCACATGGAGCGGCGCGTGAAGCCGGCACTGGAGCGTTGCATGCCACACCCGTTCCGCCACGCGGCGCTTGCCGCACTGCTCGCCAGCGTGCCCGTCCATGCCGGCGCCATCGCCGGGGATGCGACACCGTCACCGGCAGCATCCGTCAACCCGCTGATCGGCAGCAGCCATGGCGGCAATACCTTTCCCGGCGCCACGCTGCCATTCGGCATGCTGCAGTGGAGTCCGGAGAACACCCGCGGCAAGCACAACCGCACCGCCGCGCCGGGCGGCTATCTCTACAGCGCGCCGCGCATTCGCGGCTTCAGCCTGACCCATCTCTCCGGTACCGGCTGTGCCGGAGCCAGCGGCGATGTGCCGTTCATGCCGGTCACCGCCGCGATCACCGGCTCGCCCTCCGCCGATGACGATGACAGCCGCTATGCCAGCGACTTCAGGCATGCCGACGAACACGCCGAGGCCGGCTACTACCAGGTGAAACTCGCCAACGGCACCGACGTGCAGCTGAGTGCTGCCCTGCACAGCGGCATCGCCGGCTTCGCCTTCCCTGCCGGCAAGCCGGCCAACCTGCTGATCCGCAGCGCCGATTCCGAAGTGGGCAGCAGCGCCGCCGAGGTCCGCATCGATCGCGCCAGCCACAGCATCACCGGCGCGGTCAGCAGCGGCAACTTCTGCGGCTACCTGGCCAAGGCCGATCAGCGCAGTTACTACACGCTGTATTTCGTCGCCGAATTCGATCAGCCATTCACGCAAACCGGCAGCTGGCACGACACGCGCGTGCATCACGGCGGCACCACCGCCAGCGGCGGCACCAGCTATGCCGCCAAGGGCTACCCGCCACTCGGCAAGGGCTCCGGCGCCTGGGTCGGCTTCGCCTCCGGCGCTGACGTGCAGGTGCGCGTGGGCATTTCCTATGTGAGCCTCGCCAACGCGCGCGCCAACCTGCGGGCGGAGATTCCCGCAGGCACCACGCTGGCGCAGGTCCGTCGGCGCGCAGATGCCGCATGGGACGCGTCGCTGGGGCGCATCGCCATCGACGGCGGCACGCCCGACCAGCGCAGCACGTTCTACACCGCGCTGTATCACGTGATGATGCATCCGAACGTCTACAGCGATGTCAACGGCGAGTACCGTGGTTTCGATCAGCAGACGCACCACGTCGACGCCACGCAGCAGGCGCAGTACGCGAACTTCTCCGGCTGGGATATCTACCGCTCGCACCTGCAGCTGGTGACCTGGCTGCAGCCGCGGATCGGCAGCGACATCGCGCAATCGCTTTATCACCAGGCGCAGCAGAACCACGGCGAGTGGGATCGCTGGACGCACAACTCCGGCGGCACGCATGTGATGAGTGGCGACCCGGCCGCACCGGCACTGGCCGATATCGTCGCGTTCGGCGGCCACCGCTTCGACCTGCGCGGCGCCTATGCCTCCCTGCTCAAGGCCGCGACCGTCACCAGCGCGAACGACCTCAGCGATGCCGGCTGCAATGTCGAATGCGTCGGCCAGCGATCTTCCCTGGATCAGTGGCTGAGCCTGCATTACATCGCCAGCAAGTCGCACGCCTGGGGTGGCGCCGGCGAGACGCTGGAAGATGCCAGCGCCGATTTCGCCTTGTCGGAACTGGCGCGCCGCGTCGGCGACAGCGCCGCCCAGCGGCGCCTGCTGACCCGCGCCGGCTACTGGCGCAACCTGTTCAACCCGAACGCCACGCCGCAGGGCGGCTATATCCAGAACCGCAATGCCGACGGCAGCTGGCCGGCGTTCACGCCCGACACCGACGAGGGTTTCGTCGAGGCCAGCGCGGCCGTCTATCTGTGGATGGTGCCGTTCGACGTGCATGGCCTGTTCGACGCGCTGGGTGGCCGTGACAAGGCCACTGCGCGGCTGGATGCGTTCTTCCACGACATGGACGGCCACTGGACGTTGACCAAGGCCGGTCCCCTGCACGCCGAGCTCGACAACGAACCTTCGGTAGCCACGCCATGGCTGTACGACTACGCCGGCCAGCCGTGGAAAACCCAGAAGGCCGTGCGCATCGTCGTCGACACGCTCTGGAAGAACACGCCGGACGGCATCCCCGGCAACGACGACCTCGGCGAGATGTCGTCGTGGTATGTGTGGGCGGCGCTGGGCATCTATCCGGAAATCCCCGGTCGGGCCGAATTGCTGCTGGGCAGCCCGCTGTTCCCGCACGCGGTAGTACACGGTTCCGGTGGCGATGTGCTGATCGATGCACCGGCGGCATCCGCAGACATGCTGTATGTCCAGGCACTCGACGTCGATGGCAAGCCGCACGCGCAACCCTGGCTGTCTGCACAGCTGATCGAACATGGCGGCCAGCTGCATGTCAGTCTGGGTGCCACCCCGAACTTGCGCTGGGGCAACGCTGCCGACAGCGCGCCGCCATCGTTTCCGCCCCCACACGCCTGATCCCCCTTCGGAGTGATGCATGAAGAATTTGACGATCTGCTGCCTTGCCGCCTGCCTGTTGCTGGCTGCGGCAGCGCGGCCCGCACCGGCAGCAGGCAGCGATACGCCCACGCGTTTCGATCCGCGCCAGACGTTCGCGCCGTTCGACTATCCGCAACCGGCGACCGCGTATCGCTCCGCCAGCGGCAGGCCCGGCCCCCTGTTCTGGCAGAACCGCGCGGACTACCAGATCAAGGCCTCGCTCGATCCGGCCAGCCGCAAGCTCAGCGGCAGCGAAGTGATCAGCTACACCAACCACAGCCCGGACGCGCTCGACGTGCTGTGGCTGCAGCTGGATCAGAACCGCTATCGCAAGGACGCCCGCGGCGCGTTCACCGGCAAGTTCCCGAGCGAATTCACCGACGGCTACCGCATCGCCTCGGTCGAAGTGGAAGATGCGCACGGCCACCCGCACCCGGCGAAGTGGATCGTTGCCGATACGCGCATGCAGATCGAGCTGCCCGAGCCGCTGAAAGGCAGCGGCGGCCGCCTGCGCGTGCATATCGCGTGGAGCTTTACTGTGCCGGGCGAGTTCGGCGGACGCATGGATGTCAACCCGAGCAAGAACGGCGAGATCTTCGAGATCGCGCAGTGGTATCCGCGGCTGTGCGTGTACGACGACCTGCGCGGATGGGACACCGCGCCGTACCTCAACAGCGAGTTCTATCTGGAATACGGCGATTTCGATTACACGATCACCGTCCCGGCGGAGATGATCGTGGCCGGCTCCGGCGAGCTGCTGAATCCTGCCGAGGTGCTCACCAGGACCGAACAGCAGCGACTGGAACAGGCGCGGCACAGCGATACCACCGTGATGATCCGCACGGCACAGGAAGTCACCCAGCCGTCCAGCCGTCCAAAACCTCGTGACCCGAAACAGCCGGGCATGCTGAGCTGGCACTTCCGCATGCAGAACACGCGTGACGTCGCCTTCGGCGCCTCGAAGGCCTACGTGTGGGATGCCGCGCGGATCAATCTGCCCGGCGGCAGGACCTCGCTGGCGATGTCGGTCTATCCGGTGGAAAGCGCCGGCGCGGAGGCGTGGGGACGCGCCACCGAATACCTCAAGGCCGCGACCGAATATTTCTCGAAGCAGTGGTATCCGTATCCGTGGCCGGTCGCGATCAACGAAGCCGGCACCGCCGGCGGCATGGAGTATCCGGGGATCACCTTCGATGACAAGACCTCGCGTGGCCGCGACCTGCACGGGCTGATCGCGCACGAGATCGGCCACAGCTGGTTCCCGATGATCGTCGGCAGCAACGAGCGCCGCGACGCCTGGATCGACGAAGGCTTCAACACCTTCATCGACATCTACGAAGCGGACCACTTCAACCATGGCGAATTCGCACCCAAGCGCGACAGCGAATATGCCCCCGCAAGCAGCGGCAGCCCGGGCGACCAGATGGCCAAGGTGCTGGCCGACGCCGATGCCCCCACGCTGCTGCTCGGCGCCGACATGGTGGCGGAGAAATACCGCCATCCGATCACCTACTTCAAGAGCGCCTACGGCCTGGTGCTGCTGCGCGAGCAGATCATCGGCCCGGCGCGCTTCGATCCGGCGTTCCGCCGCTTCATTGCCACCTGGGCCTACAAGCATCCCAGCCCGTCGGATTTCTTCCGCTTCATGGAAAGCGAAACCGGCGAGGATCTGGGCTGGTTCTGGCGCGGCTGGTACCAGCACAACTGGCAACTCGACCTGGCCGTGCAGAAGGCCGTCTATACCGCCGGCGATTACCGCAAGGGCGCCGATATCACGGTGGCTAACCTGGATCAGCTGGTGCTGCCGGCCACGCTCGAGGTGACCTACGACGACGGCAGCAAGCAGGACGTGCGTGTGCCGGTGGAAACCTGGCAGCAGCATCGCAGCTACGTGATCCACGTGGACGGCACGCGCAAGCTCAAGTCGGCCACCCTCGATCCGGCGCATGCGCTGCCCGACCGCGACCGCCGCAACAATACATTCACGGTCAGGTAGCGGAAAATTGCCATGGCGACCACGCTTGCGAAAGGTGAGCATGGCGACAAGTGCTGCTGAGCCTGAAAAGCGCCAGCAACCGGCGGATTCCCGTCGGTCATGCCGATCGGAACATCGCCCGGCCGCCTTGAAGCAAACCATTCGGAGAGGTTAACCCGCCATGGCCGCAACACTGCACAAGAAATCGTCTGCCGGGGCCGCCGTGCTGGTCGGCCTGTGCCTCGGCATGGGTCTGCTCGTCCAGCCGGCGCATGCCGCTGACAACCTCGGCAGCAGCCCGTATCTGCTTGGCGACTGGAACGGTGCGCGCACCGATCTGGCCGACCAGGGCGTCACCTTCAACCTGGGCTACGGCAGCGAAGCGGCGCACAACGTCACCGGCGGCACCGCGCAGCTGACCCGCTATACCGACCAGTGGGTCTTCGGCGCCGGCTTCGATCTGGACAAGCTGTGGGGCTGGCATGGTGCCGCATTCCAGATCACCGTCACCGACCGCAACGGCCGCAACCTCGGTGCGGACGCCCACATCGGCAACAACCAGCTGATCCAGGAAGTCTACGGCCGCGGCCAGACCTGGCACCTGAGCCAGCTCTGGCTCAAGCAGGGCTTCTTCAGCGGCAAGCTGACCTGGAAGATCGGTCGCGCCACCGTCGGCGAAGACTTCGCCGCATTCTCCTGCGACTTCGAGAACCTGACCTTCTGCGGCGCACAGCCGGGCAACCTGGTGGGCAACTACTGGGTCAACTGGCCGACCAGTCTGTGGGCAACACTGTTCAAGCTCGACACCAGCAAGCAGAGCTACGTGCAGATCGGCGCCTACCAGGTCAATCCGAATTATGTCGATGACAGCTACGCGCGCCACAAGGGCTTGCTGCCCGATTTTCCCGGCGGTACCACCGGTGCGCTGATCCCGCTGGAGTTCGGCTGGACACCGAACGTCGACGGCCGGCCGGGCTCGTACAAGTTCGGCGTCTGGTACAACACCTCGAAGGGTGCGGACCTGTACTACGACCTGCATCACGATCCGGCCGGCGAGACCGGGCTGGCGCCACTGCAGCGTGACGGCCAGTACGGTGGCTACATCAACTTCCAGCAGCAGGTCAGCGGTGATGCCGGCAGCCGTGGCGCCTCGCTGTTCCTGAATATCTCGCAGGCCGATCGCGCTACCGCGGCCACCGATCGGCAGATCACGCTGGGCATCGAGTACAAGGGCCCGTTCGATCGTCCCGCCGACCTGCTCGGCTTCGCCGTCGGCGCCACCGCCAACAATCGCCGCTACGCCGCCTACATCGAGCAGAACAATGCACGCACCGGCCAGGACGTCATCGTCGGCGACGGCAACGAGTACGTCGGCGAACTGTTCTACAGCTGGTCACCGATCCGCTCGGTTTTCCTGCGCCCCAACCTGCAGTACATCCTGCATCCCGGTGGCACCAGCAGGAACAGCGACGCCTTCGTGCTGGGTCTGAAGACCGGCTTCGCGTTCTGATTGCCGCGGCGAACCTGCGCTAGCGCGACCCGATCCCCCTCTGGCACGCGCATGAAAAAAGCGGCCGTCCGGACGATCGGCGAACCGGCGCCCGGTCGAATTCCAATGCATCCAGTGAAGGCCAAAAAGGAGTAGCACCGGTCGGCTGATGCCTGGTTGGAGTATGCCGAACCTCCCCCGTACATCGAACGATTCTGAAGCGCAGAGATCCGTATCAGTGATGTCCACGATGGGATCTCGAAAACGGATATCTACACGCCTCAATCAATGCGTAGTCTCTTCCAACCCGTCAATGGGATATCGCCATTCGGTCGTGGCGGCACCTTGTAGCTCAGCATGTCACCGCTCAGTACATAACTGCGCACCTGGGTAGTTCCCTCCCAATTCGGATACGTTGCTCCCTCGATATGGAAGGTAAGCGTGCCCTTCATGGGGTCGATATCGACGGTGCCGAAATGAGCGCTTGTTCCTAGTGCGGCAGCCCGGAATTCACCCGGCGTCCCTGCGTTCCTGTCATTGGCGGCGAACCTGGGGCGAGAGCTGTCGAAGATAAACAGCGAATAGTGCCCGGCATGATCAATTTGCAGCATGCCCTTGGGAGCATCGCCGTAGTCATGTGCGCGCGTTCCATCCGGATGTTTGACGTCGGCAAAGGCAAGCGTCCAGGTGCCTTCGATGGCAGCCGCTGCATTCATTTTATCGGGCTCCGAGGCGGTGACTGCGTGGATCGGGAGAAGGGTCAGAAGGGCGAATAGAAATGTCTTTGCTGATTTCATGACTGATATCCTGCGAGGTTCTGCCGAATCGGCTGTATTGCTGCCTGATGCATTCGTCCTTTCGGTGTTCTGCTGTGCTTTCCATGCGGACGGATCGGCCCATCGGAGCGTGCGACGCGAATCGACGACATGGCCGTGCAGCGATAGCAGACCGCGCCAGAGCGAGCGCATGAGCAAGTACCTATTCAGATGATGGCTGGAAGCCGGCCCATGAAAGATTTGCCGCTTCGATTGACGATGTGCGGCGCAGTGTGTGCGCTATCATTCATTTTGAAAACATATGAATATGTATTTCAGCCATTTAAAAATGACATGGATGAGCCATGAAATCCCTCGACCTGGATGCCGTCAAAGCTTTTGTCCTGACCGCTGAGCTACAGAGCTTCACCCGCGCCGCAGACGCGCTGGACAGCACGCAATCGGCGATCAGCCTGAAATTGCGCCGACTGGAAGACCAGTTGGGCCGACGACTGCTGGAGCGAACGCCGCGCCAGGTGCGGCTATCTGCCGAGGGGGCCGCTTTCATGGAGGCCGCGCGCGAGTTGGTTGGGGCGCATGAGCGCGCCGTCGCCTCATTTGAAGTGAAGCAGCGCCGACTGGTTATCGGCATTAGCCACCAACTGGTGGGCAGCGAGTTACCCGGTTTGTTGCGTCGGATGAACGAGCACGATCCGAATCTGCTGATCGAGCTGCGCGTAGCCGGCTCAAACGAAGTGCTCAAGGCCTACGACGATGGCGTGCTGGATGCTGCCCTGACATTGCAGCCGGAAGATCGTCGTCGCAACGGTGAAGTGCTGTTCGCCGAATCGTTCGCCTGGATCGCTGCCGCGCACTGGCAGCCGCGTGCAGGTCAACCGTTGCCGCTATCGACCCAAGGGGAAACATGCAGCATCCGTGCAGCCGCGGTCCGTGCGCTTGATCGTGCCGGCATCGCCTGGACGGAGGTGTTTATCGGCAAGGGCGCCGCCGTGGTGGGGGCTGCAGCGACGATTGGATTGGCAATCGCCGTGCTGCCGAAGCGTGCTGCGCCGTCTGGCACCATCGATATTGGCCACGCGCTTTCATTGCCTCCGCTACCCACGCACGAGGCCGTGCTGTATTCGGCGCTCCATGACCGCCGATCGCGCAATGCGCTACATACACTAGCGATGGCATTCAAAAATCTGTCTAAAACTGCCTAGTCGAAGGACTGATCAATCAACCATAGGGCACCGTGTGACTCTGCGTTTTTGTAAAGGCGCATGCACATGGCGACGACTTCGTCATCGTCGACATGCGAGGCAAGATCGGTCAACAAAATGCAACGAGTCCAAAAAAAGAGGGAGCCAGCTAAATAGCTGGCTCCCGGTGTAATCGCAACGTTTACCTCACGTAGGCGTCAGAACGGAATCTCGTCATCCGCGAAGCCGCTGTCGGCCGGTGCCGGCGACTGCCGCGACGGAGCGCCGTGGTCATCGCTGCCGCGCGACTGGTTGCCGTAATTGCCGCCGCCCTGGCGCTGCTGGCCGCCACCGCCACTCTGCGGACG
>DAIMGD010000093.1:0-8690 GCA_036724165.1 Rhodanobacter sp. | reverse complement strand
GATGCTCAGCGGCGTCGGCCTCGATCCGTGGGGCTGGTTGCCGGGACTGAACCGGTTGCGCCTGATCGGCCTGTTGCTGCGCGCGAATCGCGCTGCGCGGAACGCCCATGCCGCGCTGCTGGATTACCCGGCGTTTCGCGCGCCGCTACGCTGGGATGCGATCCAGCCAGCCGACTACGACGGCCTGCTGTTGCCCGGCGGCCATCGTGCGCGTGGCATGCGCGAGTATCTGGAAAGTCCGTTGCTGCAAGCTGTCGACGCGGCGTTCTTCGATGCCGGCAAGCCGGTGGCGGCGATCTGCCATGGCGTGCTGCTGGCGGCGCGCAGCCGCTCGGCGATCAGCGGCAAGTCGGTGCTGTCCGGTCGCCGCACCACCGCGCTGACCTGGGCGCTGGAGAAGAAGGCGTGGACGACCGCGCGGATCAGCCGCTTCTGGGATCCGCACTACTACCGCAGCTATCGCGAATCGGCGGATCAACCGATGGGCTACATGTCGGTGCAGCAGGAAGTGACGCGCGCCCTGGCCGATCCTGCTGACTTTCTTGACGTGTCGCGCGACGCGCCGGATTACCGGCGCAAGACCAATGGCATCGCCCGCGACAGCGATGACGATGCATCGCCTGCCTTCGTGGTCCGCGATGGCAACTATCTTTCGGCGCGCTGGCCCGGCGACGTGCATCGCTTCGCCACGGAATTTTCGGGGATGTTCGCCAGCGCGACGCGATAAGCGCTGCGCCGGTGCCTTACAGCGCCTTCGTCTGCAGCTGCGCCTGCTGGAAGCGGCGGTGATGGATCAGCAGGCCGCTGAAGTAGACGATGTAGTAGCCAATCAGCAGGCCGAACACCAGCATGGTCAGCGGGCTGTAGGTATACGCGCCCGCGCCCTGCGTCGCCGATATCTGCTGCATCTGCATCAGCCGCCAGGCCAGCCGGCCGAGCAGCAGGGCGGTCAGCAGGGCGCCGATCCACGGGTTGGGCACGTAGCAGTCGCCTTTCACCGGATCGATCTCGAAGCGGGTCAGCCTGAGCCCGATCGTGCCGATCAGCGCACCGACCAGCACGCCGACCAGCAGCCCTTCGGTCAGCTGGATGTCGTGGAAGCCGGCCAGACTGAACAAGCCGCCGAGGATCGCGAAGATCACGATGCGCGCGATCATCCGCTTGCGCTGGATCGGCTGCCGGCCGAACTGGCGACTCACGCGCCGCCAGACGATCCACGCCAGCAGCGGCAGCATGATCAGGTAATTGGTCAGATGGGCAGGCATGGGCGGCGACGTGTGATGGGCAAGTGCGCAGCTTAATCGAGCGCACTGCCGCTGACGACTGACGCGGTGCAGCCATCCACGATGACGATTGTCAGGCGCCGATGTCCGTAGCCGCAGCGGTCACGGTATCGCCCAGCTGTTCGGCGAGCGAGCGGGTTTTCTCGTTGACCAGGTTGCCGGTATGCCGGGTCGACTTGCGTTCGATCAGCAGCAGATGGCACTCCGCCGGCGCCACCGGGTTGTGCCTGGTGCCCCTGGGCACGACGAACATCTCGCCTTCGGCAAGCTCGACCGCGCCGGTGTCCATCTCGATGCGCAGCCGGCCCTTCAGGATCAGGAACAGCTCGTCCTCGTCGTCGTGGCTGTGCCAGCCGAAGGTGCCGAGCACCTTGGCGACCTTGACGTAAGCGTCGTCGACCTCGCCGATCACCCGCGGTGACCAGTAGTCGGTCAAGGCGGCGGCGACGTGCGCCGGGGAAGTGACCTTGTTCATCGCGGCTCCCGCAACCGTGCCGATTACTGCGCCTTGCCCTGGTTCGCCACCGCGGCCATCTTCGCCGCGATCGCGGCCGCGTCGCCGAGGTAGTAGTGGCGCAGCGGCTTGAGGTGCTCGTCGAATTCGTAGACCAGCGGCACGCCGTTGGGGATGTTCAGCTCGACGATCGCCTCGTCGGAGATGCCGTCCAGGTATTTCACCAGCGCCCGCAGCGAATTGCCGTGCGCGACCACCAGCACGCGCTGGCCGGCGCGGATCGCCGGCGCCAGCACTTCATGCCAGTACGGCAGCACGCGATCGACGGTGTCCTTCAGGCATTCGGTGTCGGGGATCTCGCTCGGCTCCAGCGTGGCGTAGCGCGGGTCGTGCACCGACTCGTTCGCGCTGCGCTCCAGCGGCGGCGGCGGGATGTCATAGCTGCGGCGCCAGATCTTCACCTGCTCCTCGCCGTACTTCGCCGCGGTCTCGGCCTTGTTGAGGCCGGTCAGCGCGCCGTAGTGGCGCTCGTTGAGGCGCCAGTCGGTGAGCACCGGCAGCCACATCAGGTCCATCACATCCTGCATACCCCACAGCGTGCGCACACAGCGCTTGAGCACCGAGGTATGCGCGACGTCGAACGTGTAACCGTCCGCCTGCAGCAGCCGGCCGGCGGCCTGCGCCTCGGTCATGCCCTGCCCGGTGAGGTCGACATCGGCCCAGCCGCTGAAGCGGTTGTCGAGGTTCCACTGCGATTGGCCGTGGCGGATCAGTACAAGCTTGTGCATGGAGGCGGTCGTCGGGATGAGGCAGGTCGGGCATGGTGCCGCTCACCGGCCGGCAGCGTCAAATGCCGCCCCTGCCACAGGTCACGGTAAACCGGTGGCGCCGCAGGTGCATCCTAGTGGTTCCATCTACCCACGGAGACTGTCATGCGTCGATTCCCGACGATTTTCATTACCACGCTCGCGCTGGCGCTGCCGCTGCTGGCCGTGGCGAGCGATAACGACATCGACAAGATCAACGGCGCGGTGCAGGTCGAGGCCGGCCAGCATGCCGGGAATGTCAGCACGGTCAACGGCTCGGTGCATATCGCCGACGGCGCCATGGTGCAGAAGGTCAGCACGGTCAATGGTTCGGTCGAGCTCGGCAGCAAGGCGCAGGCGCTGGAAGTCGGCACGGTCAATGGCGGCATCGACCTTGCCGGCGGCAGCCAGGTCAGCGGCGAGGTCAGCGCCACCAACGGGCATATCCATCTGGATACCGGCGCCGATATCCGCGGCAAGCTGGACAACGTCAACGGCGCGATCGTGCTGCAGGGCGCGCATGTCGGCGGCGGCATCCGCACGGTCAGCGGCGACATCACGGTTGGCGACAACTCGCATGTCGAAGGCGGCATCCTGGTCGAAAAATCCAGCAGCTGGTTCAACTGGAACAGCCGCGACCCGCTGGTGGTGATCGGCCCGCACGCCGTCGTGCAGGGCACCCTGGAGTTCCGCCGCGAGGTGGTGCTGAAGGTCAGCGACAGCGCGCAGATCGGTCCGGTGAAAGGCGCCACCGTGGTGAAGTTCAGCGGTGCGATGCCGACCAACTGAGTTGGCCGACAACGGCCCCGCCGCGATGGCGGGGTCGTGCTTTTACAGCCAGTCGCGCGGCTTCAGGTAAGCGGCCAGCCGCGCCTCGGCCGAGCCCGCTTCGGGCGTATACGCGTATTCGAAGCGTACCCGTGGCGGCAGGCTCATCAGGATCGACTCGGTGCGCCCGCCGGACTGCAGCCCGAACAGCGTGCCGCGGTCGTAGACCAGGTTGAACTCCACGTAGCGACCGCGCCGGTACAGCTGGAACTCGCGCTCCCGTTCGCCGTACGGCGTGTCCCTGCGGCGCTCGACGATCGGCAGGTAGGCGTCTAGGAAACCCTCGCCGACCGCACGGGTGAACGCGAAGCAGCGCTCGAAGCCGCCCTCGTTCAGATCGTCATAGAACAGCCCACCGACGCCGCGGGTTTCGTCGCGATGCTTCAGGTAGAAATACTCGTCGCACCACTGCTTGTAGCGCGGATAGACGTCCGCGCCGTAAGGCGCGCACAGCTCGCGCGCCACCGTGTGCCAGTGCCGCACGTCCTCGTCATGCGGATAGAACGGCGTCAGGTCGAAACCGCCGCCGAACCACCACGCCGGCTGCACGCCCTGCTTGCTCGCCTCGAAATAGCGCACGTTCGCATGCGTGGTCGGCACATGCGGGTTGCGCGGATGCAACACCAGCGAGAGGCCGGTGGCGATGAAACTGCCGCCGGCCAGTTCCGGCCGATGCGCGGTCGCGCTCGGCGGCAGCTGCTGGCCGCTGACCCGCGAGAAGTTGACGCCGGCCTGCTCGAACACCGCGCCATCGCGCAGCACCCGGGTACGCCCGCCACCGCCGGCGGCGCGCTGCCAGGCGTCCTCGACGAAGCGCGCGCCGCCGTCGGCCTGCTCGATCGCGGCACAGAGGCGGTCCTGCAATCCGCGCAGAAAGGTTTCGGCAAGATCGGCCTGCTCGCTCATCGTCCCACTCATGAATTCAACCTCGCGAGCTTAGCAAGACTGGCCGCAGGCGACGCTGTGTCGTGACGTCGCGTACGCGGTGGGTTGGCGCCCATAAAAAACGGCTCCGCCGCGGAGCCGTTTTTCAATCAGCCATGCTGGCTTATCCGGTCAAGCTCATTTGGCCGAGATCAGCTGCATGTTGCTGGCGATGTCGCCCGACAGGAAGTGCATCCAGTTCATGTAATTGGTGTGGATCAGGCGCTGACCGTTCTTCACCTCGTACTTGAGGTGGGTACTGTCGACGTAGCTGATGCTGACCTTGCTGGTGTCGAAAGCGACATGGATCTTGGCGGTGTAGTCACTCCCGGTCAGGGTCGAATCGATGCCATCGGCCTGTTCGGTGGTGACCGCCCAGCCACGCCCGAGCAGCGCAGCCTTGATCGCCTTGCTGACCTGCGTCGAGGTCATTCCACTGGGTACATCGATCGGCGCCGGATTGACCAGCGGCGACTGGCGCCAGGCCATCGTCAGCAACAGCAAAGGCAACAGCAACAACAACAAAAGCCGTGAACGCGGCATCGTCTTTTCCCCTGTAATACCGGCAAGGTGCACGGCCCGCGCAGTCTGGCGGGACCTCACCCGGCGCACAAGCCGGCGCGTCTGGCCAAGTGCATCACGCGGACGGTCAACTGATCCGCGCACGCATGCGCTGGTTGCCGATCAGCTGCGCCCAGCGCAGGCCGAGATCGGTCCACATCAGATAGCTGGCCTCGATCAACAGCAGGCCCAGGTAATGCGCGTGCCGCGGCAGCTCCGGTTCGGCGGCGATCGGCAGGCTGCTGAAACCGAGCCGGCGCGCCAGCAGCAGACAACGCGCGAGGTGATAGCGGCTGGTCACCAGCGCCACCGGCGGCAATGCCTGGTCGCCGGCCTGCGCCTGCAGCAGCCGGCGCGCATGCCGCAGGTTCTCCAGCGAGTCGATCGAATCCTGTTCCAGCTCCACCCGCACCCCGGCAGGCATGCCGTGCTGCTGCAGCCATGCATGACCGGCCGCGGCCTCGCTGCATTCACTACCGCTGCGGCCACCGAGCAGCAGCACGTGATCGGTCCGTTGCTGCTGCGCCAGAATCAACACGCGGCGCAGGCGCAGCTGGTAGTCATGCTCCGGCGCGCCGTGCTCGAGCCGACGACCCAGCACCAGCGTGATCATCCGCCGCGGCGGCGCCAGCGGGCTGCGCGCGGCAACCCGGCAGACATGGATCAGATAGCCCAGCCAGACCAGGCCCGCGCTCAGCAACAGCGCCAGCACGGTCACCACGGCCGCGTGCTGGATGTCGTGGTCGCGCAGATAGCGCCAGCGGCTTCGTGGTGCAAGCAGGCTCGGTGGCACGGGACGACCGCTGATCCGTGGAAGGACTGCTCAGCTTAGCCGGCCTGCGCGGTATTCGCGGCATCTTCATGCTGGCGCGGCCAGCATGAGCATCCGCCTGCAGGCGAGTTCGTCCCGGGCTAGGCAATCCCTGAAGCGACCGCTAGGCTCTCGCGATGCCAGTTTCGATGACTCCTCTCGCGGTCACCGCGTATACCAGTACCTCCGCCATCGGCCGCGGTCTCGCCGCCCAGCTCGATGCCTTGCGGCATTTTCGCAGCGGCCTGCGGCCGAACGATTTCGGCCGGGCGCCGCTGGCCTGCTGGATCGGCCGCGTCGACGGCGTGGAAGACGAGGCCCTGCCGGCCGCCCATGCGGTGTGGGAAGCCCGCAACAATCGGCTGGCCTGGCTGGGTCTGAATCAGGACGGTTTCCTGGATCGTGTGCGGGCCGCGCGCGAACGCTACGGCGCCGATCGCATCGCGCTGCTGCTGGGCACCTCCACCGCCAGCATCGGTGCCACCGAGGAAGCCTATGGCCGGCTCGACGCCGATGGCGGGTTCGCCGACGACATGCTGCGTCCGGCGATTCACGCGCCGCATTCGCTGACCGCCTTCGTCACCGCCGCGCTGGAACTGGAGGGCCCATGCCTGACCATTTCCACCGCCTGCTCGTCCAGCGCCAAGGCCTTTGCCAGCGCCGAGCGGATGATCCGCCTCGGGCTGGTCGACGCGGCGGTGGTCGGCGGCGTGGATACGCTGTGCGACAGCGTGCTGTACGGCTTCAATTCGCTCGAACTGGTCTCGAGCGCACCGTGCCGGCCATTCGACCAGGCGCGCGACGGCATCTCGATCGGCGAGGCGGCCGGTTTCGCGCTGCTGGAACGGGTCGAGGTGGCGCCGGAAGCACCTCGCCTGCTCGGCTACGGCGAAGCCAGCGATGCGCACCACATGTCCACCCCGCACCCGGAAGGACTCGGCGCCGACCTGGCGTTGCGCGATGCACTGGCGCGCGCCGGTCTCGACGCCAGCCAGGTCGACTACATCAACCTGCATGGCACCGCCAGCCAGAAGAACGACGAAGTGGAGGCGGCGCTGGTCAATCGCGCGTTTCCGGCGCGCACGCGGGCCAGTTCCACCAAGGGCTTCACCGGCCACACGCTGGGCGCGGCGGGCATCGTCGAGGCGACGATCGCGCTGCTGGCGATCGAGCACGCGCTGATTCCCGGCAATCTCGGTGGCGAGGTGCCCGACCCGCTCTGCGGATCGCAGTTCGCCTGGCGCAACGAGCACCAGCGCGTCGATGTGGCACTCAGCAACTCGTTCGGTTTCGGAGGAAACAATGCCTGCCTCGCGTTCGCGCGGGCGGGATTTGCCGCATGAGCAGCCTGCGTGTCTACGTCGAAGGCATCGGCCTGTGGTCGCCGCAGCTGGCCAATTTCGCCGCGCTGCAGAGCCTGCTTGCCGGCACCACGCCGGAGCCCTCGCCGGCCAGGCCGGCCGCGGCCACGCTGCCACCCAACGAACGCCGCCGCGCACCGGACAGCGTGCTGCTGGCGATCGAGGTCGCCGGTCAGGCGGTGGCGATGAGTGGCCGCCAGGCCAGCGAGCTGGCCTGTGTGTTCGCCTCCTCGCACGGCGACCAGCCGATCACCGACTACATGTGCGCCACGCTGGCGGAGGCACCGGCCGAGCTGTCGCCGATCCGTTTCCACAACTCGGTGCACAACGCGCCGGTCGGCTACTGGACGATCGCCACCGACTGCCATGCGCCCTCCACCGCAGTGGCTGCCCAGCGCGCCAGCTTCGGTGCCGGCCTGCTCGAAGCGGTCAGCCAGGTGCTGGCGGAACAACGCCCGCTGCTGCTGGTGTGCAGCGATACCAGTGGCAGCGGCCCGCTGCTGGAAGTGACCGTGTGCGCGCAGTCGTTCGGCTGTGCGCTGGTGCTGGCTCCCGCGCCGAGCGCCGGCACACTGGCACAGCTAGATGTGTCGCTGACCCGGGACCGGACGCTTTCGCCGCTGCCCGAGCCACTGGCCGGCTGGTGCGCGACCAATGCCTCGGCGGCGGCCTGGCCGTTGCTGGCCCTGCTGGCCCAGGGGCATGGTCGCTGCCAGCTGGATGCCGCCGCTACACTGGGGTTGCAGATCGACACGGAGAACGTCGCTTGAACACCCCGGTTGTGCGCTGGTGCGTGCTGATTCCCTGCCTCAACGAGGAGGCCGCGATCCAGTCGGTGGTCGAATCCGTGCTCGCACTCGGTGCAGCGGTGATCGTGATCGACGACGGTTCGGACGATCGCACGCCGGAGATTGTCGCCAGCCTGCCGGTCACCCTGCTGCGCCATCCCGAGCGGCACGGCAAGGGCGAGGCGCTGCGCCACGGTTTCCGTGAAGCGCTGCGCCAGGGCTACGACGCGGTACTGACGATGGATGGCGACGGCCAGCATCTGGCCAGCGACGTCCCGCGCATCGTGGCGGCCGCCATGCAATATCCCGAACACATCGTGATCGGTGCACGCCTGCTCGATCGCGAACAGCAGCCGAAGGGTCGCCGTCGCGCCAATGCGGTCGCCGACTGGGGCATCTCGTGGGCGTGCGCGCAGCCGATCGCCGACACCCAGAGCGGCCAGCGCTGGTATCCGCGCGCCGCGCTGGACCTGGTCGAGCTGCCGGCGGAGAACTTCGTGTTCGAGGCGGCGATCCTGATCGCCGCCTCGCGCGAGAAAAACCTCGGCGTGGTCTCGGTGCCGATCGCCTCGCGCTACCACGGCGAATTCCGGCTCAGCCATTTCAATCCGGTTGGCGATGTCACCCGCATCACCAGCTACACGATCGGCCGGGTGGTCCACTACGGCAACGTCATCGCCAGTTATCGCCGTTCGCGCGCCGCACCGATCGTCGTCAGCGGCACGACGGGCTGACGCCATGGGCCAGGCCTTGCTGCTGGTGCAGTTGGTGGTGATCCTGCTGACCGCGCGTGGACTGGCCTGGCTGCTGCGCTGGATCGGCCAGCCGCCGGTGATCGGCGAGATGATCGCCGGCCTCATGCTGGGTCCGCTGG
>DAIMGD010000092.1:0-8751 GCA_036724165.1 Rhodanobacter sp. | reverse complement strand
TGTCGATGGTGCTGACCAATGACGTGAGCCTGTTCCTGATCGTGCCGCTGACGCTGGCGATCGGCGGCATGTCGAACCTGCCGGTACTGCGCATGGTGGTGCTGGAGGCGCTGGCCGTGAATGCCGGTTCCACGCTGAGCCCGATCGGCAATCCGCAGAACCTGCTGCTGTGGCAGCACTCGCAGCTGCCATTCCTGCATTTCGTGGCGGCAATGTTGCCCGCCGCCACGGTGATGTTCGCCCTGGTGGCGGCATTTACATGGCTATGGCTGCCACGTGACCGGATCGAGCTGACGCCGGACACGATCGATGGCCAGGTCACATCCCATCGACTCGGCGGCTGGTCGACGGCCGCGCTGCTGGCGATGGTGCTGTTGATGGAATACCACCACGCCCCGCTCGGCGCCATGCTGCTGCTGGTGCTGTTTGCGCTGCTGGCACGCGCGAGCCTGGCGCGGATCGACTGGCTGCTGCTGCTCACGTTCGCGGCGATTTTTCTGGGACTGGGCCATTTCACCGAGTTGCCGCTGGTGCGGCATGCGCTGGATCAACTCGATTTCAGGCAACCGTTGATCCTGTATGCCAGCGGCATCGTCGCCTCGCAGCTGATCAGCAACGTGCCGGCCACGGTGCTGCTGCTCGACCGCACGCCCGATGCGATCGCGCTGGCGGTCGCGGTGAACGTGGGCGGCTTCGGCGTGGCGATAGGTTCGCTGGCGAACCTGATCGCGCTGCGCCTGGCGCAACAGCCGCGCGGCCTGCGACTGCTGCACATGGTGTCGATCCCGTTCCTGCTGGTATCCGCGCCGCTGGTCTATCTGGCCTGGCGCTTGCTGGGCTGAAAGCGCGACGCGCTCCCATGCGTGGCATGGGAGCGCGTCAGGCCACCTCAATCGTCATCTTTGTCGTGCGGCACGCTGACCTTGCCCTTGACGCCCGAATGGTTGACGTCGCCGCTGCCCTTGGCACCGAGGCTGAAATCACCCGCCACATCGCTCACGGTGAAATCGCCCGAACCGAGCGTATCGGCACGCACGCTGCCGCCGATCCGGTGCAGCACCACATCACCGGAGCCAACGCTGCCGACCCTGGCATCAGCCGTGATGCCCTCGGCCTTGAAGTCCCCCGAGCCCACCGAACCCAGGTCCAGGCTGCCGATATCGATGGCATCCACGTCGCCCGAACCCACGCTCGCGCGGAATTTTCCCGACACCTGCTTGACGTGCAGATCGCCCGAACCCACCTGGCCTTGCAGCTGCTGCACGCCGACGACCTCGGCATCGCCGGAGCCCACGCTCAAGCTCACCGGCAGACTGGCCGGCAGCTGCATGGTGACGTCGAGGTAAGCATACGAACTGCCGAACAGGTTGAAGGAAATATGGTTGTCGCCGCCCACGTCGATCAGCAACTGGTCGCCCTCGCGCCGCTGGGTCACGCTCAAACCGGCCAGCGCCGAGTTGTCGGAAGCGCAGGCCCGCCCGTTCAGGGTCAGGCCTCGTGCACTGCCGCTGCCATTCAGATGCAGGTTGTGACTATGCAATTCGATCTGCACCGCACGCACGCCGGCCAGGTCGATCTGCAGGTTGCGCGGCGCCTCGTATTTGCAGGGAGAGGCGAGCGCGGCAAGTGGAACAAGCAACAGGACTGCCGTGAAAAGGCTGCGCATGAGGAACTCCTTGGATGGTTGACCAGTCTGGGATGCCGCCGGTCGCAAAAAGGTTGCATGCGGGAAGCTTCGCGGCTACCCGGGACAACGCGCGCGATGGCCGTGGCCATCCGCGGACTCATGACCCGGGTTCGAGCGCCTTGGCGCGCAGCCACAGCTGTTCCTGTTCGATCAGCGTGCGCTGCTTGAACGCGCCGCCGCCGTCGGCGAGAGCCAGCTGTTCCATCTGCCGGAAGCGCCGTTCGAACTTGGCATTGGCGTGACGCAGTGCGCGCGCGAAATCGACCTCGGCGTGACGGGCCAGATTCACCATCACGAACAGGACATCGCCGATCTCGTCCTGCAGCCGTGCCGGATCGGCACCGCTGGCAAACTCGGCGCGCACCTCCTCCACTTCCTCGGCCAGCTTGGCCAGCACCGGCTGCGGATCGGGCCAGTCGAAACCCGCGCTGGCCGCGCGTTGCTGCAGTTTCAGCGCGCGCTTCCATTCCGGCAGCCCCGACGAGATGCCCGCCAGCGCACTGGCGTCAGCGGGCTCGCCCTTGCCGGCGCGTTCGGCCGCCTTGATGTCTTCCCAGGCCTGTTTCTGGGCGGCCGCATCGGCATAGCGCACATCACCGAAGACATGCGGATGGCGACGCTGCATCTTGCTGCTTATCGAATCGGCCACATCGGCAAAATCGAACCGCCCCGCCTCCTTGGCCATCTGCGCATGGAACACGACCTGCAGCAGCAGATCACCCAGCTCATCGCGCAGGTCATCGAAATCACCGCGATCGATCGCATCGGCAACCTCGTAGGCTTCCTCGATGGTATACGGCGCAATCGATGCGAAATCCTGTTGCACGTCCCACGGACAACCATGTTCCGGATCGCGCAAGCGCGCCATGATGGCGAGCAGATCGTCGAGGCTGTAGCGAGGTGGCTCATTCATGCCGCGAAGCATTCCATCGATGCCGGAACGCCTTCTCCCCTGCGGGGAGAAGGCGGGGATGAAGGGTCATTCTGGCGACTGACTAGCTCCATCGAAGTCAGCTTTGCTCAGCTGCCCGCAGCCGCGCCGCCCAGTCAACGGCGGTGTCGCCAACCGCGATGAACTCGGGGTTGAGCAGCGATTCGCCGCGATTGTAGGTGAAGGGCCGCCCATGCAAATCCAGCACCGCGCCGCCGGCTTCCTGCAACACGCATTGCGCGGCGGCGGTATCCCATTCGCTGGTGGCGCCGAGGCGCAAATAGACGTCCGCAAGGCCGCGCGCGATCAGGCAGAACTTCAGCGAAGAACCCATCGGCAATGGCTGGTAATCCGCGCCGAGCAGCGAATCCAGCAGTGTCTGGGTATTGGCACCGTGCGAGCGGCTGCCGGCAACCACAGCTGGTCTGGCCAGGGTTCGTGTGACAACACGTTGCCAGTCGCCGTCCGCGTGCACCTGCAGCCAGGCACCGCAACCTTGCTCGGCGACATACAACTCGCCGGTCACCGGCGCCAGCACCACCCCAAGCACCGATCGATGATCGTCGACCAGCGCGATGTTGACGGTGAATTCGCCGTTGCGCTTGACGAACTCGCGGGTGCCATCGAGCGGGTCGACCAGCCAGTAGCGCGACCAGTGCTGGCGTTCGGACCACGCAAGCGCCTTGGCTTCTTCCGACAACACCGGCAACACCGGGTCGAGCGTGGCCAGGCCCGCCATGATGACCTGCTGCGCGGCCAGATCCGCGGCGGTCAACGGCGATTCGTCCGCCTTGGTCTGCACCGCGAAATCACTCTGGTAGATCGCCATGATCGCCTCGCCTGCGGCGCGTGCGATCTCAGCAATCTGTCGGGCAAAGGCGGGCACCGTGCTCATGTGCGCTGAAAACGCCCGGCAAGATATTCGCGGGCCATGAACAGCGCGGCAATCGAGCGTCCCTCGGTCACGTCATCGCGACCGAGCAGGGTGTGCAGTTCGGACATCTTCCACGGCACCACCTCGAGTTCCTCCGGTTCGTCGCCGACCAGCCGCTCCGGGTACAGATCCTGCGCCAGCACCACGTGCGCCATGTGCGTCATGTACGACGGCGACAACGACAGGTTGTGCAGGATCTTCAGCCGGCGCGCGCCGTAGCCGATCTCTTCCTTCAGCTCGCGCTCGGCACCCTGCTCGGCGGTCTCATCCTGATCCAGCCGGCCCTTCGGCAGGCCGAGTTCGTAGCGGCCGACGCCGGCACCGTACTCGCGGATCAGCAACACGGTTTCATCGTCGAGCATCGGCACGATGATCACCGCACCCAGCCCGCCTCCCTTCAGCCGCTCATAGGTGCGGCGTTCGCCGTTGGAGAATTCCAGATCGAGCTGCTCGACGTGCAGGAAGCTGCTGTCGTGCACGTCCCGTGTCGCATGAATGATCGGTGGCTTGCGCATCCGGCCATTCTAGCGCGAGGCGTACCGCTGCGCAGGCGTCAGCGCCCGGCGGCGCGCCCTTGCAGTCGCTGCCATGCCTGCCGGTGGATCGCTGGCGTGCCGGCCAGCACGCTGCGCGTGGCCAGCGTCAGCGGCGCGCCGTCCAGGTCGGTGAACACGCCGCCGGCTTCGCGCACGATCACCGCCAGTGCGGCGATGTCGAGGATGTCGACGTCCGACTCGATCACCAGATCCAGCGAACCACGCGCCAGCAGGTGGTAGTGACAGAAATCGCCGTAACCGCGGATGCGGTTGCTGTCGCGGATCAGCGCGCCGAGCGCATCCCAGCGTGCATCGGTGGTGAGCGTCCTGATGTTGCCGGTGGAAATCGATGCCTCGCCGATCGCGCTGGTGTCCGCCACTCGCACACGCTCGCCGTCCAGCCACGCGCCGTCACCGGCGCTGGCCCACATGGTCTCGCCGTAGATCGGCGCGCTGGACACGCCGAGCACCAGTTCGTCGCCATCCATCAGCGCAATCTGGGTGGAGAAAAACGGCGTGCGGCGCACGAAACTCTTGGTGCCATCGAGCGGATCGACCAGCCACAGCAATCCGCCAGGCTCGCCTTCGAGGCCGAATTCCTCGCCATGGATCGCCGCCTGCGGCAATGCCGCCTGCAGGATCCGCCGGATCACGCGTTCGGCCTCGCGATCGGCGATGGTCACCGGAGTCGCGTCGGCCTTCAGCTCCACCTCGACGCCGCGCCGCCAGTAGTGCCGGATCACTTCGGCCGCGGCAGCAGCTGCCTCACGCGCAGCCGCCAGGGCCGATACGGCGATGTCAGGGTTCATGGTTGTCTCGCGTGGTGGGTGGTGGCGCCGGCACGGTGCCGGCCAGGCCACCGCTGCGTTGAATATGCACATCGCCATCAGCATCCGCCGGTCCCAGTGCGGCCAGCCAATGCCGCAAGCGCGGATTGGCTTGTCGAGGATGCAGCTTCGCGTCCAGTCGCCAGCCGAGCGGACTCAGCTGCAGTTGACCGTCGACCTGCAGCAGGCCGTGGCCATCATCGTGCCATTGCGCCTGGATCACCCCGCCCTGTGCCTGTGCCTGCCCGTGCAGATCACCCAGCGCGACATCACCATCCGGCGTGCGCATCACCGCATCCTGCCATTGCGCCTGGGCCTGCAGATCGAGCGGCCAGCCGCCTTGCAGCAGGGCATGCGCGATGGTCAGCCGCAGCTCACCGCGCGGCTGACCCATCGGCGAGTTGGCGTGTGATCCCAGCGCGGCGAGATCGGCATGCAGACTCACTTCGCGCCACTCGATCCGGCTGTCCGGCAGCCGTTGCAGCGCGCCGGAAAAATCCAGTTGCGGTCCATGAAACTCCAGCTGCGCATGCAGCTGACCGAACAGGGCGCGTCGCGACAACGTCCATTGCAGTTGCCCCAGCCCGTGCCCGTCGGCAGCCACCTGTGCCGCCCTGCCATTCCACACCAGGCCCCGCACCTGTTGCAGGCGCAGCCCATGCATCCTGGGTGCAATCCACGGCAACACCCAGCGTGCCGGCAGGAACCACAGCAGCACGGCTGCGGCCAGCAACAGCACGCCGAGACCGATCAGGCATTTTTGCAGGTACTTCAAACGTCGATTCCCATTTCCCACGAATGGACTTGAGCGTCCATGGCGCAGCACCGATGATAGCCGGATGAGCATTCCCGCAAGCAGCAACATCGCGCTCGCCACGCGCGACCTGAAGCATCTGTGGCACCCCTGCACGCAGATGCACGATCACGACAGCACCGGCAAAGACAGTGTGCCGATGGTGCCGATCGTGCGTGGCGAAGGCGCCTGGCTGATCGATGCCGACGGCCGCCGTTATCTGGACGGCATCAGCTCGTGGTGGACCAACCTGTTCGGCCACGCCAACCCGCGCATCGCCGCCGCGCTGGCCGAACAGGCGCGCACGCTGGAGCATGTGATCTTTGCCGGCTTCACCCACGAACCGGCGATCGAGCTGGCCGAGGAACTGGTCCGCATCACGCCGGCGGGACTGGATCGCGTGTTCTACGCCGACAACGGTTCGGCGGCGATCGAGGTGGCACTGAAGATGAGCTTCCATTACTGGCTCAACCAGGGTCACGGCGAGAAAACCCGTTTCATCGCACTCACTGGCAGCTATCACGGCGAAACGCTGGGCGCGCTGTCGGTCAGCGACGTGGCGCTGTACCGCAAGACCTATGCGCCGCTGCTGCTGACGCCGTTCCTGGCGCCCTCACCGGACAGCTACCAAGGCGAGCCGGGCGAAAGCCCGCCACAGATCGCCATGCGCCGGCTGCAGCAACTGCGTGCATTGCTGGAACGCCACGCCCATGAAACCTGCGCGGTGATCGTCGAGCCGCTGGTGCAATGCGCTGGCGGCATGCGCATGTACCACCCCAGTTACCTGACCGGCTTGCGTGCGCTATGCGACGAGTTCGCGGTGCATTTCATTGCCGACGAGATCGCGGTCGGCTTCGGTCGCACCGGCACGCTGTTTGCCTGCGAACAGGCCGGGCCCGAGGCCGCTCGAAGCGCGGGCGTGTGCCCGGATTTCCTGTGCCTGTCGAAGGGACTGACCGGCGGCTTCCTGCCGCTGTCGGCCGTGCTCACGACCGGCGACATCTACGAAGCGTTCTACGCGGAATACAGCGCCGGCAAGGCGTTCCTGCACTCGCACAGCTACACCGGCAACCCGCTGGCCTGCCGCGTGGCGCTGGAGACGCTGGCGATTTTCCGCGAGGAACCGGTACTCGAACGCAACCGTCAACTCGCCGCGCATCTGGCTAAACGGCTGGAACCGTTGCGCGAACATCGGCACGTCGCCGAGGTGCGTCAGACCGGCATGATCGCGGCGATCGAACTGGTCGCCGACAAAGCCAGCCGACGACCGTTCCCGGCGGCCGAGCGACGCGGGCTACGCGTGTATCTGCACGGCCTGCAGCATGGCGTGCTGCTGCGCCCACTCGGCGACGTGGTGTATTTCATGCCGCCTTACGTGGTGACCGAGCAGGACATCGATCAGCTGGTCGGCACGGCTGTCGCCGGGATCGAGCAGGCGGTGAGCGGACACTGAAATCGCCCATGCACCATGCATGCGGCGCGGGTCAGCGCCATCTGTCACTCAATGTCCGCTGCTGATGCTCGGATCAAGCATTTGCAGGGCGCGCGCGTTGTCCGGCTGGCCGGTGCGCCGCAGTTCGTCCCCGCTGTAGCTGCGACCGGTCACCGGCAGGCATTCGCCTTTCTTGGGCTTGATCAGGCTTCCGGTGGAGCGCAGGCAATTGCGATCGCCAGGCTTGATGACCCGATGGTCTGCCGCCGTCGATCGCTGCCCGGATTCGGTGACCTGGGCCGTCGTCGGTGGCGACTGATCCTGGGCGACGGCCACGGCGTTGATACCGAAACCGGTTATCAGGACGAGCGTAATGAAGAATGGTCTGAACATGACAGGGAACCTCTGCAGCAGCCATGGAAGGCGATCTCCATGCTGCGCTCGTCGCGCGTGCGAGGCAATTGCACGGTAGTCGGCCGTCTCGCGGAGATTCAGCTTTTCACGTCCGCCCATGGATATCGGCGGCCCGCAAAAGCTCGGTTATGCTAGCTTTTTTGCGATCAGCGGCCCTATGCGAAACATCCGTATCCACGTCGACCTCCCACTTGCCGTTGGCGCCGAGATACCGATGCCGATGCAGGCTGGCGAACATGTCGCGCGCGTACTGAGATTGGTGGCGGGTGATCCGCTGACCCTGTTCAACGGCGACGGTGGCGATTATCCGGCGCGTATTCTTGCCGTGGGCAAACGCGAAGTCATCGTGCGTGTGGAGGCAAGGCAATCGCTCTGCAATGAATCGCCGCTGCCGCTGACCCTGGCACAGGGTGTCGCGCGCGGCGAAAAGATGGATCTGATCGTGCAGAAGGCGACCGAACTCGGGGTCGTACGCATCGTGCCGTTGCTGACCGAACGCTCGGAAGTGAAGCTGGATCCCGCGCGCGCGGAAAAACGGCTGGCGCACTGGCGTGCGGTGGCGGCAAGTGCCTGCGAACAGAGTGGCCGTGCGCGACTGCCGGAAGTGAGCCAGGCACTGCCGCTGTCAATCTGGCTGGAGAGCCTTGCCGGAGACGGTGCACTCCGTCTGGCGCTGCTGCCCGATGCAGCGAAGTCATCCCGCGAGCTGCGTTTCGACGCCGCCGGTGGAGTGCTGGTGGTCGGCCCCGAAGGAGGACTCGGGGAGCGCGATATCAAGGCATTGGGCGCAGCAGGCTTTAACGGACTACGGCTTGGCCCACGCATTCTGCGCACGGAAACCGCGGGCCTGGCCGCGCTGGCCGCGCTGCAGGCACTGCACGGCGACGGTTAGGTCGCCGTGCGTTCAAATCTTCAACCTTCCGCGTTCGTCGATTCGGAGCGCTCGTCGGTTTCCACCCATGCTGTTGCATCAGCATCGTCAAGCAAGCCGAGCAGTTCGCTTTCGATCCATTCCAGATCCGGGATCATCGCGACGTCATCGCGCACCAGCACATGGGCACGTACACCCGGCGGCAGCGCGGTACCGTCATGGGTCGGGATGATCAGCTCGGCATTCAGCGTGGTCAGTCGCGGGAAACCCTGCGTCAGTACGGCGATGAACGGCAGCTTCGGATCACCGCCGAGTGCCTTCAGCAC
>DAIMGD010000091.1:3475-8873 GCA_036724165.1 Rhodanobacter sp. | reverse complement strand
GAACCAGCTGCTCGAACAGCAACGCAAAGCCTGACCCCGGCGCCACCCATGCGCCAGCTGGCAGCGACCCTGCGGCATCCCCGCGGGCGCGCCGATACATGCCGTTTCCGGCGAAGCACTACACTTGCCATCCGACTTGCCGAGCACATCACGTCATGAACCACGAACTGGATCCCGCCGCCGGCACCTTGCCGCATGAGAATTTCCGCTGCGGCACGGTCGCCCTGGCCGGGCGCCCCAACGTGGGCAAATCCACCCTGCTCAATGCGCTGATCGGCTTTCGCCTGTCGATCATCAGCCCGCGGCCGCAGACCACCCGCCACCGCATCCTCGGCATCAATACCAGCGAGGCCGGGCAGATCATGTACGTCGACACGCCGGGGCTGCACCGCGGCGCCAAGCGCGCGATGAACCGCAGCCTGAATCGGGCCGCGCGCTCGGCGATCAGCGACGTCGACCTGGTCGTGCAGGTGATCGAGGCCGGCCGCTTCACCGATGAGGACGAGGCGCTGTACGCCGCCCTGGTCGAGCAGTCCACGCCGCGCCTGCTGGTGATCAACAAGATCGATCTGAACAAGGACAAGGCCGCGATGCTGCCGTTCGTCGCCGAGCTGGTGACCAGGCACAGCTACGACGAAATCCATTACATCAGCGCGCTCAAGGAGCAGGGCCTGAAAGAGCTGGAACAGGCGATCCTGAAACGCCTGCCGGTGCAGCCGCCGGTGTACGGCGAAGACGAGGTCACCGACCGCAGCGAACGCTTCCTCGCCGCCGAGATGGTGCGCGAACAGCTGATGCTGCGGCTGGATCAGGAACTGCCGTATGCGACCACGGTGGAGATCGAGCAATTCAACGACCGCCCCGATGGCATCGCCGAAATCCACGCGATCATCTGGGTCGAGCGCGACGGCCAGAAGGCGATCGTGATCGGCAACGGCGGCGCCCAGCTCAAGGCGATCGGCACCAGTGCCCGGCGCCACATGGAGCGCATGTTCGAGCGCAAGGTGTTCCTGAAGCTGTGGGTGAAGGTGCGCGAAGGCTGGGTCGACGACGAGAACATGCTGAAGAAATTCGGCTATACGGATTGAGAGCGGGGAACAGGGAACGACAAGCTGCACGGGTTATCGTGCTCCTCGTTTCCCGTTCCCGCCCTTGACCGATGCGCCTCGAACAGCAACCGGCCTATGTATTGCACGCGCGGCCGTATCGCGAGACGTCGCTGTTGCTGGAATGCCTGACCCGCGAGCATGGTCGGCTCGGCGTGGTGGCGCGCGGCGTGCGTGGCGAACGGGCCCGCCTGCGGCGCGCGCAGCTCGAACCGATGCAGCCGCTGGCGCTGGATCTGCTGCTGCGCGGCGAGCTGGCCACGCTGACCGCGGTCGAGACGGTCGGCACGCCATTGCGCCTGATCGGCGATGCGGCGCTGGCCGGTCTCTATCTCAACGAATTGGTCGTGCGCCTGACCGAGCGGCAGGATCCGGTGCCGCTGCTGTTCGATGCCTATGCACAGACACTGGCACGACTGGCTGCCGGCGAGCCGCTGGCCTGGAGCCTGCGCCGCTTCGAGCGCGATCTTCTGCAGGCGATCGGGTACAGCCTGCAACTGCAGCACGATTCGGAAACCGGCGAGCCACTGGCGCCTGATGCGCTGTATCGCTACGTGGTGGAGCAGGGTGCCGTGCGCAGCGCCAGCGGCAGCGCGCAGACCTTGCGTGGTGCCGATCTGCTTGCGCTGGAACAGGACCGGATGCCCGACAGCACGGGCCTGAAGGCACTGCGCGCGATGATGCGCGAGGTCATCCGCTTCCATCTGGGCGGCGGCGAATTACGCTCGTGGCGGGTCCTGGCGATGGCGGTCTCGCGGCGTTAGGGCTTCTCTAACGATCCAGTGCCCGCAAGGTCATCAGCAGTGCCTTGCGAAAGCGCGCCAGCGCTGCCGGCGTCGCTTCGTGGCGTGACAATTGCCGTTGCATCAGCGCGGCCTGGCTCGACAGCGCGTGGGCACCGCAGAAGCCACAGGATGAACGCAAACGATGCAGGCGTTCATCGAAGCCGGCGTGGTGCTTGCTCAGCTGATCGAGTTCCTGCTGGAGCAGGGCGAGCTCTTCCCGCAACAGCAGCCGCAATGCGCGCATGGTGGTGGCGTCGCCGGTGGCCGTCAGCGCGGCACGGTCATCCAGCACCGGTGCATCCTGGCAGGCGGGCGGGACGAGGGCGAGGATTCGCTGCAGGTCGACCAGTCCGCACGGTTTGAGCAGGATCTGACTGAAGCCGGCGGCAAGCAGTGCCTGGCGATCGCGTGGCGCCAGCTCCGCGGTAGTGGCGACAGCGAGGCTTTCCGTCGAGAGGGCCCGCGTATCCGCACGCAGCCGCGTGAGTATCTGCAGGGCGCCCGCGCCCGGCATGCGGCAGTCCAGCAACAGCAGGTCGAAGGCTTCGCTGCCGGCGCGCTGCAGCGCGGTCAAACCATCCGTGCAGGCCACCGCCTGCCCCCCCAGCGAGCTCACTCCGTCGCATAGAAAACGGCAGCTGGCCGGGTCGTCGTCCGCCACCAGAACGCGGGGCTGCGAAGGCGGGGCAGGGTCAAGATGGAGCGCGGCGGACTGGCTGGGCATGACGAAATCCTTGTCGTTCAGCTGGATTTGGCAGAATGGCGCGACATGCGTTCGACATCAAGCCATCTTTTGCTGTGTTTCTGCTTCCTGCTGGGATCGGGCTGGAGCCTGCCTGCGCGAGCGGATGTGCTGTTGACGGCGAAGTCGATCAGCGTGCCTGGGGCAAGACTGCGGACGGTCACCGTGAAGGTCAGCGCGAGTGCCGATGGCGGACTTCACCTGCAATTGCGCGCGGGCCAGGCCGATGTGGCTGCGATGGGCTGGCGGCGACTGGGTCTGCTTTTCGACGGCAGCCTGCAGCTGGACGTGCGGCAGGGCTGGATCTGCGACGGCAGCGTGCGCCTGGCAGGCGCCCCGGGCGGCGCACTCAGCGATGCCCATGTGCGGATGCTGTTGAGTGCGGCGATGAACACCCTGCAGATCGATATCCGGCAGGGCAAGACGCAGGCCAATACGGCACTGCCGCTGGATCAGCCCAGCCATGCACAGATCAGCCTGAAGAATCTTCCGGCCGGCTGGCTGCAGGGATTGCTCGGCACCGTCTGGTCGGGTCGGCCGACCAGCGGCCGGCTGGATGCGGAACTGGCTCTGGATGTGCGCGAAGCCGGGATACAGTCGTCCGGTCAGTTCACCCTCAACAAGGTGGGTTTCGATAACCCGAGCGGCACGCTGGCCGGTCAGGCGCTGAACGGTACCGGCCGGTTCGACCTGGATACCACCCAGGGTCCGGCGCAGATCGATCTGGATGCCAGCCTGCGCGGCGGCGAACTGTTGCTGGGACCGCTGTACGCCCAGCTGCCCGCTCAGACCGTGCAGCTGGGACTGCATGCCAATGTGCAACACGGTGCATTCGAGTTGAGCCGGCTGCGCGTGAATGATGCCGATGCCTTGCAGCTCGACGGGGCGCTGGCCTTCGATGCCACGGGTGCGCTGAAGACACTCCGGCTCGATCATTTCCATGCCAGCTTTCCTGCCGCCTACCAGCGTTACGGTCAGGCATGGCTGAGCACGCTGGGCTTGCGCGACATGAGTACCGGTGGCCAGTTGAGCGGCAGTCTCGACCTGCGCGCCGATGGCCTGCATGCTTTCGCCTTCAACACCGATGGCCTGGACATGGCCGATACCGAAGGTCGCCTGGCGATCGGCGGTCTGCATGGTGGCCTGGACTGGGCGCTGCAGGGAGCACGCCCGGCGACGACGCTGGGCTGGCGCAACCTGCAGTTTTATCGGATCCCCAATGGTGCCGCCCAGTCGCACTGGCAAAGCCATGACGGCACGCTCGGCCTGCAGCAGCCGTTGCAGGTCTCGGTGCTGAAAGGCCAGTTGCGGGTGGGTCAACTGGACTGGCGCCCGGCCGCGGCGAAAGGCCAGCGACTGGCCGCCTCGCTGGTGCTGACCGGCGTCGACATGGCCGCTTTCAGCCACGCGATGGGCTGGCCCGCTTTCCCCGGCACGCTGGCCGGTGCGGTGCCTTCCCTGCGCTGGGTCGACGATCGCCTCGAGTTGCAAGGTGGCCTGTCGGCCAGCCTGTTCGATGGTTTCGTCGACTTCACCCGCCTGTCGCTGCAGCAGCCGTTCGGCGCGAGTCCGGTGTTGAGCGGCGACATGAAGCTGCAGCAACTCGACCTGGGGGCGATCACCAGCGTGTTCGACTTCGGCAGCATCAGCGGAAGGCTGGACGGATCGATTGACGATCTGCGCCTGGTCAACTGGAGCCCGGTCGGGTTCAAGGCGAGCCTGCTTGCCGGCGGCGGTGGCCGGATCAGCCAGCGTGCGGTCAACAATCTCACCACGGTCGGTGGCGGCGGGATCGCCGGCGGCCTGCAGGGTGCCGTGCTGAAACTGTTCAAGACGTTTGGCTACAAGCGGATCGGTCTGGGCTGCACGTTGCAGGGCGCGGTGTGCCAGATGAGCGGACTGGAGGCCGGCGACGACGGCTACACTATCGTCGAAGGCAGTGGCCTGCCGCGATTGCAGGTGATCGGCCATCAGACCCAGGTCGACTGGCCGACCCTGGTGCGTCGCCTGCATGACGCCATCACCGGCACCGCACCCGTCATCCGCTGAGCGTTTTTCGGTTTTTTCATCAACGCGTATTTCATGGCGCGACCCTCGGAGTTCATCATGCGCAAGCTCGTGTATGTCATGTTGGCCATGCTGGCCGTGATCCTGGTCGGCTGCGTCACCATCAACGTGTATTTCCCGGAAGCCGCCGCGCAGAAGGCGGCCGATCAATTCATCGGAAACGTGCTGGGTGACGATGGACAACCGGCGACGCCGGCGCCGAAGGATCAAAAATCCACACCGCCCGCGCATGCCCAGCCGCCTTCCGCGATGCTGCTCGATCTGCTGATTCCGGCTGCCGAAGCTGCCGAAACGCCGAACATCCTGATCCAGACCAGCGCCACCGAAACGATCCGCGAACGCATGCGCCAGCGCTTCCAGGGCGCGCTGGGGACGTTGCTCGACAGCGGTGCGGCGGGTTTCACCAGCAACGGCATGGTGGCCATGCATGATGCGGCGAAGATCCCGCTGAGCCAGCGCGCCCAGGCCAATGCCACGCTCGCTGACGAGAACCGTGACCGCGCGGCGCTGTACAGCGAAGTGGCCAGCGCCAACAACCACCCGGAGTGGGCGCCGCAGATCCAGGCCACCTTCGCCAAGAGCTGGATCGAGAAGGCGCATGCCGGCTGGTATTACCAGAACGCCGCCGGTGCCTGGCAGAAAAAGTGAATCTGCCGGAGCGCCCCTCGGTGCATGCTGTTCCTGTGGGAGCGACTTCA
>DAIMGD010000091.1:0-3465 GCA_036724165.1 Rhodanobacter sp. | reverse complement strand
TGCTCTGGGCCGAATGCGGGAAAAGCATCGCGACTGAAGTCGCTCCCACAAAGGGCACCCGAGGCAGAGTGCGTGGGGCGTCATCCGGGCCGATCTGTGATAATCGGCGATCAGCCAGCACGGCCTTATTCGCCCACACCTCATGTCCCGATCCAATTCCGTTCCCTCGACGCCTTTTGAAGCCGTCATCACCGATATCAGTCATGACGGCCGCGGTGTAACGCGAGTCGACGGCAAGACCGTATTCGTCAGCGGCGCCCTGCTGGGCGAACAGGCGCTGCTGCGTCTGCGCAAGCGCCATCGTCGTTTCGACGAAGCCGAAGTGGTCGAGCTGATCACCCGTTCGTCGCATCGGGTGGAACCGCGCTGCCGGCATTTCGGCGAATGCAGCGGGTGTTCATTCCAGCACCTGGATGCCGAATCGCAGATCGCGACCAAACAGCACGTGCTGTCCGAAAATTTCGAGCGGATCGGCAAGGTGGAGCCGCAGCTGTGGTTGCCGCCGCTGACCGGTGAGCCGTGGGGCTATCGGCGCAAGGGTCGGCTGTCGGTGCGCAACGTGCTGAAGAAGGGCCGCGTGCTGGTGGGTTTCCGCGAAGAGGAAAACCCGCGCTTCGTGGCCGACATCCAGCAGTGTGAAGTGATGCATCCGGCGCTGGGCCCGAAGGTCGGCCTGCTCGCCGAGCTGCTCAACGGCATGGACGCCGCCAACGATATTCCGCAGATCGAGTTCGCCGCCGGCGACGACACCATGGCGCTGGTGTTCCGCCACATGCAGCCGCTGAGCGAGCGCGACCTGGCCGCGCTGACCGCGTTCGGCCAGCAGCACGAGCTGGCGATCTACCTGCAGCCGGGCGGCAACAGCAGCGTGCATCCGCTGTGGCCGGAGCACCCGCGGCTGGCGTTCCGCATCGCCAGCGACGATGCCGGGATCGATGACGTCGAGCTGGAATTCCAGCCGCTCGATTTCGTCCAGGTCAACGCCGACATGAATCAGCGGATGATGGCGCGCACGCTGGAGCTGCTCGATCCGCAACCGACCGACCGCGTGCTCGACCTGTTCTGCGGCCTCGGCAACTTCACCTTGCCGATCGCCCGGCGTGTCGCTGAAGTCGTCGGCGTGGAAGGCGAGCACGGGCTGGTCGAACGCGCCGCGCAGAACGCGGCGCGCAACGGCATTGCCAACGCGCACTTCCATGTCGCCAACCTGTTCGAGGACCAGCGCGGCAGCGACTGGGCGCGCCAGCCGTGGGACAAGCTGCTGCTTGATCCGCCGCGCGCCGGCGCGGACAAGCTGCTGGAATACCTGCCGCACAAGCAGACCCGCCGCGTTGTATACGTCTCCTGCCATCCGGCCTCGCTGGCGCGCGATGCCGGCATCCTGGTCAACCAGCATGGCTTCACGCTGAAGTCCGCCGGCGTGATGGACATGTTCCCGCATACCGCGCACGTCGAATCGATCGCGCTGTTTGAACGCTAAGGGTGGAGCGAGTGAGCAGGAATGAGAAATGAGCAGGATCAACAGCAAGTCCGTGCCACCTCAAGCTATGTACTCGTTTCTCACTCCTCTCCACTCACTACTTTGACCCCCATGCCCATCGAAATCGAACGCAAATTCCTGCTCGCCGACGACAGCTGGCGCAGCGGCATCGAACGCAGCGAGCCGATCGCGCAGGGTTACCTGGTCGGCGCGCAGGCGTTGCGTGATGGCACGGCGCGCGCCTCGGTGCGCGCGCGTCTCGCCGGTGACGTGGCGTGGCTGAACATCAAGGCGGCCATGTCGGGCATTGCCCGCACCGAATTCGACTACCCGATCCCGCTGGCCGATGCGCGGATCATGCTGGCCGAGTTGTGCAACGGCGTGCTGGAAAAAGTCCGCCATCACGTACGGGTCGATGGCGTGCTGTTCGAGATCGATGAATTCGAGGGCGACAACCACGGGCTGATCGTCGCCGAGGTCGAGCTGCCGGCGGTCGACGCGCCGTACCCGCGGCCAGCGTGGCTGGGCCGCGAGGTGAGCGCACTGTCGCGCTATTACAACGTCAACCTGATCGCGCATCCGTACCGGCGATGGTCGCCGGCCGAGCGCGCCGCCGAGGATGCCGCATGCTGATGATCGGCGTGGCCGCGCTGGAACTGGCCGAACATGAAAAGCGCTGGCTCAGCGCGCCGGGCGTGGCCGGCGTGCTGCTGTTTGCGCGCAACTACCAGTCGCGCGAACAGCTGATCGGGTTGTGCGAAGCGATCCGCGACAGCGGTGGCGAGCAGCTGCTGATCGCGGTCGATCAGGAAGGCGGTCCGGTGCAGCGCTTCCGCGACGGCTTCACCCGGCTGCCGCCGCTGGCGGCGATCGGCGCGGTCTACCAGCGCGACCCGGTGGAGGCGGTGCGACTGGCGGAGGAGCACGCCTGGGTGATGGCCAGCGAGCTGCGAGCCAGCGGCGTCGACTTCAGTTTCGCGCCGGTGGTCGATCTGGCCCGCGGCAATGCGGCGATCGGCCTGCGCGCGTTCCACGCCGATCCGGCGGTCACCGCCGAGCTGGCGCAGGCCTATGTGCGCGGCATGCATCTGGGCGGCATGGCGGCGGTGCTCAAGCACTTCCCCGGACACGGTTCGGTCGCCACCGATACGCACAAGGCGCAGGCGATCGACCCGCGCAGCCTCGAGCAGATCCGTCGCGACGACCTGCTGCCGTTCGCCGAGTGCATCGAGGCACGGGTCGAGGCGGTGATGATGGCGCACGTGACCTATCCGGCGGTGGACAGTCAGCCGGCCGGCTATTCGAAAGTATGGATCGAGCAGATCCTGCGCGGCGAACTGACTTTCGCCGGCGCGGTGATCAGCGACGACATCAGCATGGCCGCCGCCGGCGCCGCCGGCAGCGTCGGCGAGCGCGTGCATGCACACCTGGAGGCCGGCTGCGATCTGGTGCTGGCCTGCTTCCCCGAGGTGGTGGACGAGGCGATCGCCACGATGCACGGCGCCACCTCGCAGCTGCCGCCCCAGCTGGCCGCCTTGCGTGGCGCACTCGGCGCGAGCTGGGCCAGCCTTGACGACAACCCGCAGCGCGATCATTTCGTCGCGCGCATCACCGCCTTGAACGCCCATCAGGAATCGGCATGAATACCCCGACCCCTTCGCTTGCCGATGCGCTGGCAAATGCCGACCTGCTGCATGATCGCAGCGAGCTCGAAACCGTGATTGCCGACATGGGCCGACGCATCGACGTCGCGCTGATCGGCGAGCGCGCGGTGTTCCTCACCGTGATGAACGGCGCGCTGATCTTCGCCGGCCAGCTCGCGCTGGCGATCCGCACCGACCTGGAATTCGACTACGTGCACGCGACGCGCTATCGCGGCGCCACCTCCGGCAGCGACCTGCACTGGCTGCGCGAGCCGCTGGTGCAACTGGCCGGCCGCGTGGTGCTGCTGGTCGACGACATCCTGGACGAAGGCCACACGCTGA
>DAIMGD010000090.1:0-8907 GCA_036724165.1 Rhodanobacter sp. | reverse complement strand
ATCCTCAACAATCTCGAATACGACCATGCGGACATTTTTCCGGATGTCGCCGCGATCCAGCGCCAGTTCCATCATCTGGTGCGCACGGTGCCGGGCAATGGACGGCTGATCGTCAACGCGCACGATGCCCGTCTCGCCGAAGTGCTGGCGATGGGTTGCTGGACGCCGGTGGAAACCTTCGGCATCGGCAGCGGCGACTGGCAGGCCACGCTGATCGAGGCAGACGGCTCCGCCTTCGCCGTGCATCGCGGCGGCGGACGGATCGGCGAAGTGCGCTGGTCGCTGCTGGGTCGGCACAGCGTGATGAACGCGCTGGCCGCGCTGGCCGCCGCGACGGCGGCGGGGGCGGATCCGCGCACCTTGCTTCGTGCTTTCGGCACGTTCGAGAGCGTGAAGCGCCGGATGGAACTGGTCGGCGAGGTGAGCGGCGTGCGCGTCTACGACGACTTTGCCCATCATCCCACCGCGATCGCCACCACGCTGGCCGGGCTGCGCGCGAAGGTCGGCAGCGCACGCATCCTGGTGGCGCTGGAACCGCGTTCCAACTCGATGCGCCAGGGCGCGCACGCCGAGGCCCTGGCGCCGTCACTGGCCGATGCCGACGCGGTGATCTTCCTGCATCGTCCCGAGCTGCCGTGGGACGCGACCCACGTCACGGCGGCACTGGGCGGACGCGGCAGCACGGTACCGACGGTGGACGCCTTGATCGACATGCTGCGCAGCCAGGCAAGACCCGGTGACCAGGTGATCTTCATGTCCAACGGCGGCTTCGAGGCTGCACCGCGGCGCTTCGTCGAGAGCATGCAGGGGCATTGAGACGTCGTCCGTCGTGATCGACGAGCGCACGCTGCCGTAGCGCCATGCGATGCATGCAGTGACTTGCCCTTGGCCCGCTGCAATCGCACTCGCTACACTGAGCGCATGGCTGCACAGTCTCCGCTCATCGAGATGCCATTGTTCCCGCTCGCCACCGTGCTGTTTCCCGGCGGCCAGCTGCAACTGCGCATCTTCGAACCGCGCTATCTGGATCTGGTGCGCGAATGCACGCGCTATGACACCGGCTTCGGCGTGTGCCTGATCCTGCAGGGGCACGAGGCGGGTTCACCGGCACTGCCGGCGGCCATCGGCACGATCGCGCGCATCAACGATTTCGACCGCGACGAGGATGGCCTGCTCGGCATCGTTGCCACCGGCGGCTCGCGCTTCCGGGTCGCGCGCAGCCGGGCGCGCGCCGATGGCCTGTTGCGCGGCGACGTGGAGATCTGGCCGACCGAGCCGGAACTGGCAGTGCCGGTGGAGTTTGCGTTGCTGCAAACCATTCTTGAACGGTTGATCGAGACGATGGCGCCGCACTGGCGGCATGCGCCGCGCAGTGCCTACGACGATGCCAGCTGGCTCGGGTTTCGGCTGGCCGAATTGCTGCCGCTGGATGCGAGCGAACAGCAGCGCATGCTGGAGCTGACCGATCCGTTGTTGCGGCTGGCGGATCTGCGCGACATCCTGCCGCGTTTTCAGAAGGGATGAGTCGGCAGCAGGTATCCCCGAATGTTCGCCGGCCACCGTCCGGCGGACGCGCAAGCCTTAGACTGACGTTTTGCAATGGAGTCGATGCACATGCGCAACCTGGCCGGCAAGACCTTGTTCATCACGGGTGCCTCGCGCGGCATCGGCCTGGCGATCGCGCTGCGCGCCGCGCGCGATGGCGCCAATATCGTGATCGCGGCCAAGAGCGCGGTGGCCAATCCCAAGTTGCCCGGCACCATCCACACCGCGGCGGCGGCGATCGAGGCGGCGGGCGGCAAGGCGCTGGCGCTGCAGGTGGATATCCGTGAGGAGGGACAGGTGCGTGCTGCCGCGGCACAGGCGGCCGAGCACTTTGGCGGCATCGACATCGTGGTCAACAACGCCAGTGCGATCTGGCTGGCCGGCACCGCTGACACGCCGATGAAACGCTTCGACCTCATGCATCAGGTCAACACCCGGGGCACCTTTCTGGTCACCCAGAGCTGTCTGCCATACCTCAAACAAGCAGCAAATCCGCATGTGCTGATGCTGTCGCCACCGCCGAATCTCGATCCGAAATGGTTCGCGCCGCACACCGCCTACACCATCGCAAAATATGGCATGAGCCTGTGCGTGCTGGGCATGAGCGCGGAGTTCGCCCCGCTGGGCATCGCCGTGAACGCCTTGTGGCCGCGCACGGTGATCGCCACCGCAGCGATTGCCATGATCGATGGCGTGCAACCCGAACAGTGTCGCAAGCCCGAGATTGTGGCGGACGCCGCGCATGCCATCCTGGTGCGCCCGGCGCGTGCCTACAGCGGTCATTTCGCGCTGGATGACGAAGTGCTGCGCGCCGAAGGCGTCGAAGATTTCGAGCATTACGCGATCCAGCCCCACGCGCCCTTGTTGCCTGACCTTTTCCTCGACTGAACTTGAATGTGCTTGTGCGCAATCTAAAAATCTGTTAATGGGAATGACCCGGGCAAGGCGGAAGGGAGCGAATTCCGGTTTTTGAGCGTTCGTTTGTCATCACGGGCGCCGCATGATTCATCGAAAGTTGCAGTCTTTCGAGGCTTGGGGAATTTGATCCAGTTCAGTCAGGTTTTTCCTGTTACCGGAATGGCGACAGTGCGGTCGTAATCATCTGGTTGATCGACACACAGGGTCTGAAGGAGTGGGAGGCGGCGATGGCTATCATGGAATTGGTGCCCAGGCGTTGTGTCGTCTGGTTTGGCCAGCCCACAGATGGCGAGTACGTGAGTCTGACCCGATCCGGCTGGCCGGTACGGATCGCAGACGTGAATGCCCGTGTCGGAATGGGCGCTCGCCAGGGCGAGACCTTGGTGGCATTGGCCGATATGCGGCAGAGCGATGATCGGGTGATGCAGGCGATGGAGCGAATGATCGCCGAACATCCCGGGCTGCCATGGATCGCCCTGATCTCGCCGGAGACCTCGGTGCAGGAGCCGCTGGTGAAACGGGTCCTGCGCGATTGTCTGGATTTTTTCACCAGCCCGATCGACATGCCGCGGTTGCTGGAGGCGCTGGCGCGTTTCAGTGATGGCAAGCTGCTGTCAGTGACGATGGCGGAGCCGGATATGCCCGGCATGGTCGGGCAGAGCCCCGCGATGCTGGCGACGCGGCTGAGCATCCACAAATACGCGCCGGTAAACCTGCCGGTGCTGATCACCGGGGAAACCGGTACCGGCAAGGAAGTTGCCGCCAGCGCGCTGCACCAGCTTTCGGCGCGGGCAGCCAAGCCATTCGTGGCGATCAACTGCGGGGCATTGCCACCGAATCTGGTGCAATCGGAATTGTTCGGCCACGAACGTGGGGCGTTTACGGGCGCGAATGTGCGACGGGTCGGGCACATCGAGAGCGCATGTGGTGGCACCGTGTTCCTGGACGAGATCGGCGATCTGCCGCTGGACGCGCAGACCAGCCTGTTGCGTTTCCTGCAGGAGGGCACGATCGAGCGAGTGGGGAGCAGTCAGTCGATTCGTGCCGATGTACGCGTGCTGGCGGCGACCCATGTGGATCTGGAAAAGGCGGTGGCCACAGGACACTTCCGCGAAGATCTCTACTATCGCCTCAACGTGCTGCGGCTGCCGATGTCGCCGTTGCGCGAGCGTGAGGGCGATGTCGAATTGTTGGCGCAGCATTTCCTCGACCGCTTCCGCGAACAGCACAACAGTCACGCACGCGCCTTCAGCAACGCGGCAGGGCGGGCGATGCGCGAGTTTGCCTGGCCAGGCAATGTGCGTGAACTTTTCAACCGGGTGCAGCGGGCGGCCGTGGTCGCCGAGAATGTGCTGATCAGTGCGGCGGATCTGGATCTGCTACCGGTTCAGGACGGATGCGCGGAGGTCAAGAGGGGCCTGGACCACGCGCGCATCTCGGCCGAACGCGAGGCGATCGTTGCCTGCCTGCGCGAGAGTCGCTTCAACATCAGCGAATGCGCACGGCGTTTGCGCATTTCCCGTGTCACGGTCTATCGGCTTTGCAAGAAGCACCAGCTGACCCTGCAAGGGATGCGTTGAACGACCGGATGCGACGCCCTTGCTGACGCCGAGAGTGACATCACAGTCGGATCGTTCGAATTCCGTGGTGGGCCGATTTGCGGCTGGCGAATCACAACGCATCGATACCGGCAACCATCCGAAGCCGGCGCAGCCGCTGTCGTGCAGTCGTTTCGCCGATGTCGCAACAGCGTGGGTCGACCCCGGGGAATGTATGCCACACGTCGCCGGCGACGCCGCTGGGTGGTGTTGCGGGAATTCGCTGAGCTAGGATGCGCGGCACCCACCGACCCATTCGACGGTATCGCCACGCGACGATGCCCGGAGTACGCCATGCACCCGCAGGATTCATCCCCGCAAGCGCTGATTGATCTGGGCGCGCGCTACTGGCTGCCGGTCTACAAGCCGCGCGAGTTGCTGCTCGATCATGGCAAGGGTTCGCGCGTGTGGGATGCGCAGGGACGCGACTATGTCGATTTCGGCGCCGGCATTGCGGTCAATGCGCTGGGCCATCAGGATCCCGATCTGCTCGCTGCGCTCACTACGCAGGCACACAAGCTATGGCACAGCAGCAATGTGTTCTACACCGAGCCACCGCTGCGCCTGGCGCAGGAACTGGTGCAGGCTTCGGGCTTCGCCGAGCGGGTGTTCCTGTGCAACTCCGGCGCGGAGGCGAACGAGGCGGCGATCAAGCTGGTGCGCAAGTGGGCAGCATCCCAGGGCCGGCCGCCGGAACGCCGGGTGATCCTCACTTTCCACGGTTCCTTCCACGGTCGCACGCTGGCTACCGTCACGGCCACCGCGCAGCCGAAATATCAGGAAGGCTACGAGCCGCTGCCGGCGGGGTTTCGTTACCTCGCCTTCAACGACGTGGCCGCACTGGAAGCGGCGTTCACAGCGGATGACATTGCCGCCGTGATGCTGGAACCGGTGCAGGGCGAAGGCGGCGTACTGCCGGCGGCTCCGGGCTTCCTGCAGTGCATCCGTGAGTTGTGCGATGCGCATGGCGCGCTGCTGGTGCTGGACGAGATCCAGTGCGGCATGGGCCGTACCGGCACGCTGTTCGCGCACGTGCAGGACCAGGTGCAGCCGGACATCGTGACGCTGGCCAAGGCGCTGGGCTGCGGCTTTCCGATCGGCGCGATGCTGGCCGGCGCGAAGGTGGCGCAGGTGATGCAGTACGGCGCGCACGGCACCACGTTCGGCGGCAATCCCATGGCCGCCGCCGTGGCCCGGGTGGCGCTGGCCAAGCTGGGCTCGCCAGCCGTGCTCGAGAATGTGCAGCGGCAGGCGAGCGAACTGCGCGCGGGGCTGGCCCGCATCAACCAGGAACTGAATCTGTTCGCCGCGGTGCGTGGCCGCGGCCTGATGCTCGGCGCGGTGCTGGTGGATGCCCACAAGGGCCGCGCCGGCGCGATTCTCGACGATGCCGCCGCGCATGGCCTGCTGCTGCTGCAGGCGGGGCCGGATGTACTGCGCTTCGTGCCGCCGCTGAACATTTCCGACGCCGATCTGGCCGAGGGTCTGGCGCGTCTGCACGCGGCGTTGCGGGCTTTTGCGGCAAGCTGAGGGAACGATCCCACTCATTCCCGACCAGGAGCATCTGCGATGAAATATCTGCACAGCATGGTGCGCGTGCGCGATCTCGACGCTTCCCTGCGATTCTATTGCGAGGGACTCGGGCTGCAGGAAGTCCGCCGCAAGGAAGTCCCGGAAGGCAAGTACACGCTGGTGTTTCTGGCCGCCGCGGAAAGCCCGCAAGCGGAGATCGAACTGACTTTCAACTGGGACGCCGGAGATGACTACGGCTCGGCGCGCAACTTCGGTCACCTGGCATTCCGGGTGGAAGACATCTACGCCACCTGTGCGCGATTGCACAAGATGGGCTACACCATCCATCGTCCGCCGCGCGACGGCCACATGGCCTTCGTGCGCTCGCCGGACTTGATTTCGATCGAGCTGCTGCAGGAAGGTCATCTGCCGCCTCAGGAGCCTTGGGCATCGATGGCCAATACCGGCAACTGGTAGCTGCACCGCAGCCTGATCGTCGCGATTTATCGGACTACGCGCGCATTTCGTGCATCGTTTCGCGGGCGGCCTGCAACGTATCGGCGATGTCCTGTTCGCTGTGCGCGCTGGACATGAAGCCGGCCTCGAACGCCGACGGTGCCAGATACACGCCGCGCTTCAGCATGCCGTGGAAGAAGCGGTTGAACTGGGCACTGTCGGCCGCGGTGGCCTGCGCGTAGCTGTGCACTTTTTCCGCCGTGAAGAATAGCCCGAACATGCCGCCGATGCGGTTGGTGCTGAACGCGATGCCTGCGCCATCGGCGACCGACTGCAATCCGTCGGTGAGCAGGCGGGTGCTGGCAGCGAGCGTGTCATGGAAACCCGGGACCTGGATCAGCTCCAGCATCGCCAGACCCGCGGCCATTGCCACCGGGTTGCCGCTCAAGGTGCCGGCCTGGTAGATCGGCCCCGCCGGGGCGATCTGTTGCATCAGGTCATGGCGTCCGCCGTAGGCACCGACCGGCATGCCGCCGCCGATGATCTTGCCGAAGCAGGTGAGGTCCGGTGTCACGCCGTAATGCGCCTGCGCGCCACCAAGCGCGACGCGGAAGCCGGTCATCACTTCGTCGAAGATCAGCAGGGCGCCGTGCTGCGTGCACAGTTCGCGCAAGGCTTGCAGGTAACCGTCCAGCGGCAGGATGCAGTTCATGTTGCCGGCGACCGGCTCGATGATCAGCGCGGCAATGTCGTCACCCAGTTCGGCAAACAGCGCCTTCGCGGCGTCGAGATCGTTGTATGGCAGCGTCAGGGTGAGATCGGCATTCGCCTTCGGCACGCCCGGAGAAGTCGGCACGCCGAAGGTGAGCGCACCGGAGCCTGCCTTCACCAGAAAGCTGTCGCCGTGGCCGTGGTAGCAGCCCTCGAACTTCACGATCTTGCTGCGGCCAGTGGCGCCACGGGCGAGCCGGATGGCCGACATCGTCGCCTCGGTGCCGGAGTTGACCATCCGCACCATCTCGATGGACGGGATCAGGCGGGTGATCGCCTCGGCCATTGTCACTTCGGCCGGGCACGGAGTGCCAAACGACAGGCCGTTCTTTACTGCGCGCTCCACGGCTTCGCGTACGGCCGGATGATTGTGGCCGACGATCATGGGTCCCCACGAGCCGACATAGTCGATGTAGCGCGTGCCCTCGACATCCCACAGATAGGCGCCGTCCGCACGCGCGGTGAAGAAGGGTTCACCGCCAACCGACCTGAACGCACGTACCGGTGAATTCACACCGCCGGGCATCAGCGACTGCGCGCGCTGGAATAATTCGTGGCTGGTCGTCATGCAGGCGTTCCGGTATGGGGTGGATACAGGCGGGCAAGGCGCTGCGCCGCAGCGCAGACATCGGTGGCAGCAAATACCGACGAGATCACCGCCAGAAAGTCCGCGCCCGCTTCAATCAGTGATCCCCCATTGTCCGGTGTGATGCCCCCGATCGCCACCCGTGGTGTGCCCAGTGCGGCACTTTGCCTGAGCAAATCGATTGAGGCCGTGGGCGCCAATGGCTTGGTTGGAGAGGGAAAGAAGGCTCCAAAAGCGATGTAATTCGCACCACCACGTGACGCAGTCTCGGCGCGCGCCAGCGAGTCATAGCACGACACGCCGATGATCGCGTGATAGCCAAGCACGGCACGTGCGGCATGAATGTCGTCGTCGTTCCGGCCCAGATGCACGCCGTCCGCACCGACTGCATGCGCGAGGGCGACATCATCGTTGATGATCAGCGGCACGGCATGGACGTGGCACAGCTGCTTGAGTGCAGCAGCCTCGGCGTGGCGTCGCATCGAATCGCCGCTTTTGTCGCGGTATTGCAGGAGTCGCGCGCCGCCAGCAAGTGCCTGTGCAACGACATCCAGCAGATCAGGACGTGGCCCATCGGTGATGATATACAGGCCACAGCCTGCAAGTTGCATGGATACCTTCAAAAGCATGACCTCACGAGTTTGGGTCTGGATGCGGTCCCCGCATGCTTTCGCATTGCCGAGCGAGTTGCGAGAATGCGCTATTCCAGCTGATCTGAAGAAACTGACAATGACCCTGAGTTCCTCCAACACTGCAATTCTGCGCAAATGGATGTGTGTTGTCTGCGGCTACATTTACGACGAAGCCGTGGGCGTGCCCGATGAAGGTATCGCCGCAGGCACCCGCTGGGAAGATGTGCCTGAAACCTGGACCTGCCCTGACTGCGGCACGACGAAGGATGATTTCGAGATGATAGAAATCGCTTGAAGTACCTCCAGCGCCCGCAAACGGCCTGATCTCGCCATGGGATTGGCAGGGCGACCTGATCTGATGCTTCTGCGCACGATCAGAAGCCTGTCCGGGAGCAGAAGCATGCAAAAGTTCATACCGTTTGAAGATGACTGGGACGCGCTGGAGAAGATTTGCGCCGAAGCCTTGGTTCCCTATCGCATCGAGCTTCTTGGCGCGCGGGCGTCAGCCGGTCAGCGCATGGTTTTCACCGGCAGCGCGGAACCGGAACCTCAACGCGGCACCTGCCTCCGGCGTCTTGGTCCCGGGTGCAATTCTGACGGATAGTTCAGCGGGCAGATCCAGATCCGGCGCGGATCTGCTCTGCGCGTTCCCTTTCGGCTGCACGTCAAGATGGGTGGTCCATCGGGGGAGGGCTATCAGCAAAGATATTTCAGTGGAAAGTTGTGCGCGCCCCTTCACAGAGAGCTCCCGTGACGCTATGATCTGTCCCCCTTCAGCGAGACACTGTTTCGCGAAGGTTGCCGCAACAAACCAAGTCGAAAATTCTTCCTCAAGGTGTTGACGGTAGTAAAAAGCGATGTAGAATGGGCGGCTCACCTAGGACGAAAC
>DAIMGD010000089.1:0-8912 GCA_036724165.1 Rhodanobacter sp. | reverse complement strand
CCGTCGTCCGAGCGCAGCTTGGGCGGCATCGCCTTCAGCTGCGCCTGATAGAACAGGTTGAGGAAGAACGTGGCGAGGATGTCGTCGCGATGATGGCCGAGCGCGATCTTGGTGATGCCGTTGGCCGCCGCCCAGCGGTACAGCGCGCCGCGGCGCAGGCGCGAGCACAGGCTGCACATGGTCTTGCCGGCAGGGATCACCCGCGTCACCGTGCTGTAGGTGTCCTGCTCGATGATGTGGAACGGCACGCCGCGCGAAGTCAAATAGTCGGGCAGCACATGCTCGGGGAAATCCGGCTGCTTCTGGTCCAGGTTCACCGCGATCAGCTCGAAGCGCACCGGCGCCTTCGTCTGCAGTTGCAGCAGCAGGTCCAGCAAGGTGTAGGAATCCTTGCCACCGGACAGGCACACCATCACCTTGTCGCCGTCCTCGATCATGCCGAAATCGCCAATCGCCTGCCCCACCTGATGACGCAGGCGTGCTTCCAGTTTGGCGGCCGCGACCACGGGCGGGCGATGAATGTCGGGGCGGGCAGACATGACGGTGAAATCGCAGGCAAGCTAGAGAACCACCATTGTACCGGCTGGCCGCTCGGCTTCCGGCGATCCCAAACGGCGCTAGACTAGGAGAATTCTCCCTAGCCGCCATCGCCACCATGCAGGTTCAGGATCACGCCGAAATTGTCCATCTGCTGGCCGAGCTGCGGATGGAGCATCGTGACCTGGACGCGGCGATCGAACAGATGGCCACCGCGCTCGGCCGCGACGAACTGCAGCTGACCCGGCTGAAGAAACGCAAGCTGCTGCTGAAAGACAACATCGCCCGGCTCGAGAGCAGGCTGATTCCCGATCTGGACGCCTGATCCGGCCTTGCGCTTATCCGTCCCACGGAATCCCGATGAACCAGCTCACCCCGATCCATCTGCAGGACGAGCATGTCGTGCTGGAACCGCTGAGCCTCGACCACGTCGCTGCGCTGGAAGCCGCGGCGGCCGACGGTGAGCTATGGAATCTCTGGTTCACCAGCGCGCCGGCCCCGGGTCAGACACACGATTACGTGGAAAAGGCGCTGCAAGGCCAGGCGGATGGCCTGATGCTGCCATTCGCCGTACGCGAGACATCCACTGGCGCCATCGTCGGCACCACCCGCTATTACGACTTCGTGGCGGAACTGCCGCGGCTGGCGATCGGCTACACCTGGTACGCGCGGCGCTGGCAGCAGAGCCATCTGAACACCGCCTGCAAGCGCCTGCTGCTGCGTCACGCGTTCGAGTCGCTGGACTGCGTGGCGGTCGAGTTGCATACCGATCACCGCAACCTCGATTCGCAACGCGCGATCGAGCGCCTCGGCGCCCAGCGCGAGGGCGTGCTGCGCGCGCACAAGCGTCGCCCCGACGGCAGCCTGCGCGACACCGTCTGCTACAGCATCCTTGCCGGCGAGTGGGCGGACGTGGATCGCTGGCTGGGGCTGCGGCTGCAGCGGCTGAGTTCGCAATCGTAGGAGCGCGATCCCGTGTGGGAGCGACTTCAGTCGCGATGCTTGTGGTTGCCTCGAAGAAAGAGCATCGCGACTGAAGTCGCTCCCACAAAAGCCGTCTTGCTCACAGCAACCGATTGACCAGCCGGTCGAGCCGGGTGCGGTTCAGGCGCTTCAGCTGTTTGCGTACTTCCGCCGGATAATGCCGCGGGCTTTCCAGCGCGAGATAGTCCGACAGCCGGGTGGCATGCTGCTTCAATGCCGCCCATTCCGCCTGGTGTTTCGCATGCAGCAGCCGCGCGGGATCGCGCAGCAGCAGGCCGTTTTCCAAGTCCAGCGCCCATGCGCGCGGATTGAGATTGTTGCCGGTGAGCACGGCCATGTCGTCATCCACGAACAGGCCTTTCAGGTGGTAGCTGTTTTCCGCATCACGCCACAGATGCAGGTTGAGCTGGCCGCTGGCGATCTGCCGGCGATGCGCGCGCGCAAACCGGCGCAGGTTGTTTTCGTACAGGTACGGCAGCAGCCCGATCGTCTTGAACGGCTGCCCCGGTGGAATGTAGAAATCGTTGGCGGTCTTGTCGCCGACCATGATGTCGATCGTGCAACCGCGGCGCAGCAGCTGGCCGAGCACGACCCGCACCGGCTTGGGCAGATTGAAATACGGCGTCAGCAAGACCAGCCGCTCGCGCGTGCTGCGCAACAGCGCCAGCAGGGCGTCGTTGAGCGCGTTGTCGCTGCGACCGAAGCCGAGCAAGGGCGTCACCGCCACATCGCTCGCCGTCAACGTCTCGCGCGGCACGTCATAGTGCGCCTGCTGCAGGGCCTGGCGGAATTCGCGGATCGCCGCCTGCAGCGTGCGCGTGGTGGGGACCTCCGCCACATTCAACCGGCGTACCGCATCGCTGCCGACGAAATAACGCTGCACGAAGGCGGCCATCGCATCCGCCAGTCCGCGATGCCGCAGCAGGTGGTAGCGATCGAGCCGGTAGCGCCCGTGCCGCTCCAGGTAGACGTCATTCAGACTCGCGCCGCTGTACAGCACGGTATCGTCGATCACGAAACCCTTAAGGTGCAGCACGCCGAACAATTCGCGATTCTGCACCGGCACGCCATAGATCGCCACGCCCGGCCCGAGCCGCCTGGCGTATTCGCGGTACATGCCCGCATTGCCTTCGCTCTTCTGCTTGCCGATCAGCCCGCGCTGCGCGCGATGCCAGTCGACGAATACGCTGATCTGCAATGCCGGGTGCCGGGCACGCGCTGCATACAACGCGTCGAGCACTTCACGGCCACCCTCGTCGTCCTGCAGGTACAGCGTCACGATCACGATGCGCCGTTCGGCCTGCGCGATCTGCTGCAGCAGCGCCTGCCGGAACGCGGCCGGATCGGGCAATACCTCGATCGCGGCAGCCGGCACCGCGAAGGCCGGCAGCGCATCCAGCATTGCCTGCACCTTCGGCCTGCGCAGCGGCGAAAGGATCCGTCGCGCCAGGCGACGGGGCGTGTTCATCAACGTGTTCATGGGTGGCATGGCATCCGCAACGTCACCCATCATCGCAAACCATGGCGGATGCGCCTACTGCGGCAGCATCCGGGCGCTCAACCAGCGCGGGTGCAGCTCGTTCGTCGCGGTCATGCCGGCGGCGATCAGTGTGCCGACCGATGCTGCTGCGACTCAGCCGCCATGTACCGGGAAGGTCTGCGCATTGCCGGGAGCCGAATGGGAGTTGTCGCGCGGGGGCAGCGCGCGCATCGGGCTGATCTGGTGCGAGCCGCACCGGTACGCGCCCCAGGGCTGCGAGCCGCTGGAAGGTTCGGCCAGCGGCTTGATGGTATCGGCATGCATTTGCGCCGCCTGATTGCGCGCCAGCACTTCCAGTTCGTCGCGCACGGTGATCGGGTTGCGGTCGATCGGGCCGATGCGATCCATCACCGAGACGGTGACCTTGCCCAGGTCGCGGCAGGCGGACACATCGCCGCTCCATGCGGTGCGGATGTTCCCGGCGCCATCGTCCTGGGTGATGCCCCAGGTGCAGGCGCTCAGCAAAAATACCGGAATGAACATCAACAGGGTCTTGCGCATGAGGGGCTCCGCGGCAGTGGCTTGAATTGAAGAGACCGGCCGTTGCCGATCTGGCCTCCATCCTAACGCGAGGATGCCAACCCAGCCCCAATGAATCCGAAACGCGGAGCGCCGGATGACGCCGACGATCCGCGCACCCGGCTCATTTACCGTGCTCAGTCACGGGCTTGCCGTCGGCATCGAGCACGTGGATTTCGCCGAGCTTGAGCGCGCGGACCGGTGCCTCGATCAGCTTCAGGTCGCCGACGATCACCCACGTCAATTGGTCGGGATGCACAAGCTGGTGCGCGGCGGCTCGCACCGCATCGTCGGTCTGCGCATCGATGCGCGATTTCAGCGTCTGGATGTAATTGTCCGGGCGGTTGTACAAGGTGATGTCGCGCAATGCATCCATCACCGCCGAGGTGGTCTGGTAGCTGCCCGGCATGCTGCGCACGTCACTGACCTTGATCTTGCTGATCTCCTGCGCCGTGAGCGGTCGGTCGCCGATCAAGCCCTTGGCTTCCTGCAGAATCTCCGCCACCGACTGCGCGGTCTTGTCGGTCTGCACCGGCGCGTACAGCACAAACGGCGGCTGGCCCTTGGCGCCACTGAGGAAGCTGAAGGCACCGTAGGCCCAGTGCTTGTCCTCGCGCAGATTCATGTTGAGGCGCGAGGTGAAGGCGCCGCCGAACGCGCCGTTCATGGTCTGGATTTGGAGATGGTTTGGCGCCTCCGTCGACGGCGCCAGACTGCCGGCGAGGATCAGGCTCTGTTGCGCACCGGGACGGTCGATCAGGTATACACGAACCTGTTTCGGTGCAGCGACCTGGCTGATGTTCTTCAGCGGAATCTTGCCGACCGGCGCCTTCCAGTTGCCGAAGCTGGCGTTCAATGGCGGGATGATCTTTTCCAGCGTGGTGTCGCCGGCGACCAGGATTTTCACGTTGTCCGGGCGGATGTAGTCCGCCATGAATCCGCGCATGTCAGCCGCATCCAGTGCCTTGATCGATGCCTCGGTGCCGGAGCCGGTGAACGGAATCGCATAGGCATGCCCCTTGCCATACAGCAGCGGCGGCAGCGTGCGCAGCGCGATGCCGGTCGGCTCGCTCTTTTCCTGCGCGATGCCGGCCAGCCACTGGCCGCGCAGCCGGCTGATGTCGGCATCACGGAACGCCGGGTTGCGCACGATCTCGGCGAACAGAGCCAGTGACGGTTTCAGCTGGTCATCCAGCGCATTGAGCGAGGCATTGCAGTAGTCCAGCCCGCAGCCCGCGTCGATCAGCGCGCCGAGGCGCTGCTTGCGCTTGGCGATCTCGACTGAATCCAGCTGCGCGGTGCCTTCGTCGAGCATCGACATGGTGAAGCTTGAGGTGCCCAGCTTGCGCCCCTGGTCCGCCGCGTAGCCGGCATCGAACAGCAGCTGCAACTGCACCGCCGGCACCGTATGGCGCTCGGCCAGGATCACTTCGATGCCGTTGTCGAGCTTGCCGCGCTGCAGTGCGGGAAAGCTCAGGTCGGGGAACGCATCGACCTCGGGCACGCCCTTGCTGCGGTCGACATCGCTCTTGACGGTGGTGTAGTCGCCCCTGGCCGACAGCACCGGCTCCGGCTTGCCCGGCGCGGCGGCGCGACCGGAGCTGGTCGCCATGTCGGCGGCCTCGACCTTGCCCGGCAGCACCGTGAGCGTGTAATCGCCCTTGGCAATCCAGCGGTTTGCCACCGCAGTGACGCTGGCCGGGGTGGCGGCCATGAACTCGTTGAAGTCCTTCAGATACGCGGCCGGATCGCCCTGGTAGAGCTGGCCCTCGGCCAGCACCGATGCCTGCGTGTTGACGCTTTCCAGCCCGCGCACAAACGAGGCGCGGGTCTGTGTCTTGACCCGCGCCAGCTCATCGGCGGTCGGACCGTCCCTGAGGAAGCGCTGCCACTCGTCGTCAATCGCTCCCTCGACTTTTTTCGGATCGACGCCCTTCTTCACGTCGACCTGCAGCTGGAACAGGCTGGCAAGGACGTGTTGCTCGACACCCACCGAGACGTCGTCGGCCAGCTTGTCCCGATACACCAGACGCTGGTACAGCCGCGACGTCTTGCTGCCGCCGAGCACCGCCGCCGCCAGTTCGAGCAGGTTCTCGTCGGAGCTGCTGCGCGACGGCACGTTCCACTCGCGATAGATGCGCGTCTGCGCCACGTTGTCGGTCATCGTGCCCCGGGTCGAGGCATCGCGCGCCGCCACCCAGTGCTGCGGCCGCGGTACCCGCGGGCCCGCGCCGATGTCGCCGAAGTACTTCAGCATCTTTTCCTTCGCCGCCACCGGCGTGATGTCGCCGGACAGCACCACCACGGTATTGGCCGCACCGTAGTATTCGCGGAACCACTGCTTGACGTCGCCCAGCGAGGCGGCGTTCAAGTCGCTCATCGAACCGATGGTGTCGTGGTGATACGGATGGTTGGCCGGGAACGCCTCGGCCTGGATCATTTCACTGGCGCGGCCGTAGGGCTGGTTCTCGTCCTGGCGCTTTTCGTTCTGAACCACCCCGCGCTGTTCGTCCAGCTGCGCCTGGCCGATCGCCCCGAGCAGGTGGCCCATGCGGTCGGACTCCATCCACAACGCCATGTCCAGCGCAGTGGTCGGCACGGTCTCGAAATAATTGGTGCGGTCCAGCCAGGTGCTGCCGTTCTGGTCGGTGGCGCCGGCCAGCTCGAACGGCTTGAAGAATTCGTCCTTGTGGTTCTCCGAGCCCTGGAACATCAGGTGCTCGAACAGATGCGCAAAACCGGTCTTGCGCTGCGGCTCGTACGACGAACCGACGTGGTACCAGATGCTCACCGCCACCACCGGCGCCTTGTGATCCTCATGCACCACCACGGTCAGTCCGTTCGGCAGGATGAAACGGGTGTAGCCGAGTTGCGGGATCTGCTGCATCGCTGCAGTGGGCGCGGTGACGGCCAGCACCGGCGGCACGCCACCCCCCAGGGTGAGCAAGCTTGCAACCAGCAGGGCGAGCGGTTTCTTTACCACGGTGAACCTCCTGTTCCACGGGACGAATCGGCACAGGCTAGCGGACGCTCCGAACCGATCGCAAATGGCCTCTGGCACGGTGTCGCGCGACGCACCCGAGTGTCCGTCCGGTTGTCCGATGGCGGGTTGCGGCCGTCCGCGGACAATCCAATCATCATCTTGAATATTGAAGATGACATTGACAATCAAACAGTTAAGCAGCTGAAACTGCTTGGCACAGCACTTGCTCTCCCATGACTACAGGGCTTGTCAGAAGTCATCGGAGAAATGATCATGAAATTCGAAACCTACATGTTGCGCGGTCTGTTCATCGCCTGCTTCGCGGCATGCGCCTTGATTCTTGGCGCGATGTTGAACCCGACGGCGCCGGCCGTGCAGCTGGCCTCGATCGGCAAGTTGAGCGTGGCCCTGCTGGCTGTCCCGACCAGCTGCGCGTTGCCGCCGGACGGTGTGGTCTGCCCGCGGCTGGGTAGTTGAACGGACCCACCGGTTTTGGCGAAGGGAAGCCCGGCGCGTGATAATGGCGGGATGCTGCATGTCATCCTGTTCCGTCCCGAGATTCCGCCAAACACCGGCAATGTGATTCGCCTCTGCGCGAACACCGGCGCCGCGCTGCATCTGATCCGCCCGCTCGGCTTCGTGCTCGACGATACGCGGTTGCGCCGCGCCGGGCTCGACTACCACGAGTACGCCCGCGTCGCGGTGCATGATGATCTGGCCGGCTGCCTCGACGCGCTCGGCACGCCGCGCGTGTTTGCCTTCACCACACGCGGGAAGGTTGCGCATGTCGACGCGCGTTTTGCCGACGGTGATGCGCTGCTGTTCGGCTGCGAAACCGCCGGCCTGCCGGCGGAAGTCCTCGACGGCATTCCTGCCGCGCAGCGCCTGCGCCTGCCGATGTGCACGGACAGCCGCAGCCTCAATCTGTCCAATACGGTTGCCGTGGCGGTGTACGAGGCCTGGCGTCAGCTCGGCTTTGCGGGCGCGGCGAACGTCTAGCATCAGCGGCCGGGCTACAATTGCCGGATGAATGTCGTCACTCCCAACTCCTGGTTGCCGCAACCGCTGCGCAAGCTCGCCGGGCGCGCGCTGGAAAGCGCGCTGAACCACACGCTTGCGCTGGATCCGGATACGCAGCAGCGGCTCGCCGCACTGAACGGCCGCAGCGTGCAACTGCATCTGCGCGGGCCGGAAATCGCCCTGGCGGTGACGGTCGAAGATGCGCACCTGAAAGTCGGCCCGCCGGAAGAAAATGACGCGCGCCAGGGCAGCCAGCTGCGCGTCGCCGCCACCCCGGGCAGCCTGCTGGCGATGCTGTTCCGCCGCGACGACGACGGCATCGCGCCGGGCAAGGTGGAGATCGCCGGTGATGCCGAGCTGGCGCGCCGACTGGAGAAACTTGCCAGCAAGTTCGCTCCGGATTTCGAGGAAGCATTCGCGCGCAGCTTCGGCGACGTGCTCGGCGTGCCGCTGGCCAAGGCCATGCGCAAGGGGCTGGCGCATGCACGCGAAACCGCCATGCACCTCACCGAAGACAGCGCCGACTGGTTGCGCGACGAGGCACGCATTGCCTTGGCGCCCGGTGAGGTCGAGGGTTTCCTCGACGGCGTGGACCACCTGCGCGAGCGCAGCGAACGGCTGGAATCGCGGGTGCAGCGACTGGTCCGGCGCCTGCAGGGCAACGCCGCGTGACGCCGCTGAAGGTGGTGCCGCGGCTGCTGCGGGTTGCCTCGGTCCTGCTGGCGTACCGGCTCGACGAACTGATCGACGCCACGCATTTGTACCGTCCGCTGAAACTGCTGCGTCCGCTGGTGGCGCGACCGCGCATCGACATCCATGACCTGTCGCGCGGCGAACGCCTGCGCCACGCCTTGACCGAACTGGGTCCGATCTTCGTCAAGGCGGGCCAGGTGCTGTCGACGCGCCGCGACCTGATCCCGGCCGACATCGCCGACGAACTGTCGCTGCTGCAGGATCAGGTCGCCCCGTTCGCCGGCAGTGAAGCACGCGCGATCGTCGAGCGCGAACTGAAATCGCCGATTGGCCATCTATACGCCCGTTTCGACGAAATGCCGCTTGCCTCCGCCTCGATCGCCCAGGTGCATGCGGCCACGCTGCACGACGGCCGCGAGGTGGTGGTGAAAGTGCTGCGCCCGGGTATCGACGCGCAGATCGCCCGCGACGTTCGGCTGCTGCGCTCGCTCGGCGAGCTGGCCAACCGCTGGCACCCGAATGCGGACAAGATCCGTCCGCTCGATGTGGTCGCCGAAGTCGAGAAGATGCTCGAGAACGAGCTGGACCTGCAGCGCGAAGGCGCCAGCGCCAGCCTGCTCAAGCGCAACTTCGACA
>DAIMGD010000088.1:0-8984 GCA_036724165.1 Rhodanobacter sp. | reverse complement strand
GCTCGGCGTATTCCTTCAGCGGGATCTGTTCGTAATTGGCTTGCAGGTTCATGCGTTACATCGATCAATGGCGCGCGATCTGCGCGGATAGCCGGACGATGGTGCCAGAAAGCCGCGGGCTCTTGTAGGAGCGGGTTATTCGCGAACCGCCGCGATGCCCAGTTTTCGAAGTTGTTCCTGCACGCTGTCCGGCCCGGCCAGATGGGCGGCACCGACCGCGATGAAGACGGTGCCGGGCTGTTGCAGCATGCTGGCGATCTTTTTGGCCCAGACCTGGTTACGTTCCACCAGCAGCAGTTGATACAGATGGGGTTCGCTCTGGCGCAGATCCGCATCCTCGATCCGCGCGATGGCGGTGGTATCGCCGGCCTTCCAGGCATCAATCAAGGTCGTCAGTTCGGCACTGTCCTTGCCGACATCGCGCAGGGTCGAGCGCAGGAAGGCAAGCTCGACCGCCGGCGGCAGGTCGGCGAGGAAGCGGATCTGCTGCTCGGAAGTTTCCAGGCCGTTCACGGGTTTGCCGGCCTGCAGCATCTGCGCCTTCAGCAGCTTGTCGACGCCGTTGCCCGGATCGAGGCCGGCTTTCAGCAGCGGCGCCACCGAGAGGGTGATTGCCGCGAACCACGGTCGCATGAGCTGCAGGGTGCGGGCGCCGCCGGGCACCGCGACGGTTTGTGCCGCCTGTATCAGCGCGGCATTTTCGGCGCGGCTGAGTTTTTCCGACAGCGGGTGACTCGGATCGAGCCCGTACTGCAGCACCAATGCCTGCAGGTTCGCCGCATCGTCATCGGTTCGATCGTCAGCGAATCGCTGCCGGCGAGCGCCTTTTCCAGTGCCGGATAGCGCCAGTGGGTGTCATTCGGCAGCAGATGCACGGTGCCGAACAGGTAGACCGTGGTGTGCGCATTCTTCACGAGCCACAGCGCCGGCTGGGCAAATGCCGGAGTGGCCAGCAGCAGGCCAAGGATGACGATGGCGGCACAACGGGCGAGGCGGCGTGAAAAAAACATGCGAATCCCTGCTTCAGCGGGCACATGCGCATGCGGCGCGTTCGCACGATGGTGGCATGAGGTCACTGGCTTGGCGACGGATCAGCGTGGTGGATGGTAGCCGCCGGGCACACCGTTCGGACTCAGCACGAGTTGCCACAACTGGTCGCGGCGGCTGCGGAAGACCGCGGCGGAAACGGCCAGGTAATACCGCCACATGCGCTGGAAGCGTTTGTCATACCGGGCGCAGAGCACCGGCCACGCCGCCTCGAAATTGGCACTCCAGGCCATCAGGGTTCGGTCGTAGTCGGTGCCGAAATTGTGCCAGTCCTCGACCACGAACAGGTTCTCCAGTGCGGTTGTTATCTGACTGGCCGCAGGGATCATCGAATTCGGAAAGATGTACTTATCGATCCATGGATCCGTTTGCGCCGGTGCGCCATTGCTGCCGATGCAATGCAGCAGCGACAGGCCGTCATCCTTCAGGCAGCGGCGCACGGTTTCGAAATAGGTGCGGTAGTTCCTGCCGCCGACATGTTCGAACATGCCGATCGAATACACCGCATCGAAACATTCGTTGACTTCCCGATAATCCTGCAGGCGGATCTCGATCGGCAGTCCGGCACACAGCTCGCGCGCATAGTCGGCCTGCTCCTGCGATACGGTGATGCCGACGCCGGCGACGCCGTAGCGTTCGGCCGCGTATTTCAGTGCCTCGCCCCAGCCGCAGCCGATGTCCATGATGCGCTGGCCAGTCTGCAGTTGCAGCTTGCGACAGATCAGGTCGAGCTTGGCGACCTGCGCATCGTCGAGATTATCGGCCTTCGCCCAGTACGCGCAGGAATACACCATCCGTTCGCCCAGCATGGCGCGGAACAGGTCGTTGCCGAGGTCGTAATGCACCTTGCCGATCTCGAACGCGCGCTCGCCGCGCTGCAGGTTGATGAAGCGGGCCTTCAGGTGCGCAAGCAGGGTGTCGAGGGTTTTCAACTCCTGGTCCAGTCCCGCCGTCAGCAGTCGTGTGCACAGGCCGGGCAGGTCGTCGGCATCCCACCAGCCGTCCATGTACGCCTCGCCCAGACCCAGCGAGCCGCGTGCGAACACGCGGGTGTACAGGCGCTCGTCATGCACGTGCAGATCGATCGGCGCGTCACCGTTGATGTGCACGTCGGCCAGTGCCAGCAGGGCTTCGGCTTTTTCCCGCAGCGTATCGGTGCTCATGATTTCCGTCGTCGGAGAGACCAGAACCAGAGAGACGTGCGGCTGACTGCAGCAGCCAATGCTGCGGAAGTCGCATGTCCGATGCCGTGATCGTACAACACGCCGGGCAAGCTGCTGCCAGAAGCCAGCCCGGAACATCAATGCCATTGAGCACGCCATCACAGTGGCGCGAAGTCGGTGTCAGCGCACCACCGTCACCGAACAGCTGGCATGGTTGATCACCCGGCTCGATACCGAGCCCACCAGCCAGCGCTTGAGCACGCTTTTGCCGCGATGGCCGATCACGATATGGTCGATCGCGTTTGCTTCGGCAAACAGCAGGATCTGCTCGGCGGGATGGCCGATTTTGACGTGAAATCTGGCCGGCGGGTCGGCGTGAAGCAGATGGCTCTCAAGCTTCTTGAGCATGCGTCGCAGGTCTCGCCTGGAAGCTTCCAGCCATGCCTCGGTTTCAACATCGGCGGCGACATCGGGCGGTTGCGCGACGGCGAGTATGTCCAGGGTCGCGTGGTATTGCCGGGCGAGATCCAGCGCAACCGCAAAGGCGTTGCCTGCAGGTGCCGAGCCGTCATAGGCCAGCAGGATGTGCTTGATCATGACTCCACCTCCGCGGCCGGATCAGTTGTCGCGCTGCTGTCGGGAATATCGTCTTTAGGCAGCAGGTGACGCGGCAGGAAGAAGCTGTTGGCGATCAGCGTCGGCACCACCGCGCTGCCGATTACGGTGGCCACCAGGAAGGAATACTGCGCCTGGTCGACGATGTGATGGGTGAAGCCGTACAGCGCGCTGATGCTGCCGAAGGTCAGCCCGGTCGACATCATCAGCGTGGTGTAGGTCGCTTCCGGTTGTGGCTGGCGGTACAGCTTGGTCACCGGGAACACGCCACCGAACTTCGTGACCATTTTCGCCAGCAGCAGGATCACGAAGGTCAGTGGCGCCGCCGCCAGCGCAGGCAGCGACACGAACGAGCCGGCGCGGATGAAGTAGAACGGTGTCAGCAGGCCGAGCGTGAGTGTGCGCAGGCGGCGGATCAGCGCATGATCCTTGCCGACCGTGCCGGCCAGGATCATGCCGACAATATAAGCCGGAAGTACCGGCTCGCTGCCCGACCACAGCGCCAGCGCGCCGAGCGCGAACAGCGTCAGCAACAGGAATTTTGCTTCCAGCTCGGATGGCCGGTTGCCATAGCGGCGGAAGAAGCGTGGCGTGAGCCATGGCAACAGCGCGAACGAGGCCACGCTCACCAGCACGAATACCAGGGTCTTCCAGGTGAACGGCGCGAACAGTACGCCGAGGCAAATCACCGTGGCCAGATCGTTGACGAAGCAGGCGGCGAGAATGCCCTTGCCGTAGACGGTACGGTTGAGGCCGAGTTCCAGCATCACCGCATACACCACCGCGACCGACGTGGTGGACAACGCCACGCCGGTCAGCCAGCTTGCCTGCGCATTCCAGTGCAGCAGCCAGTACGCCGCGGCGGCACAGCCGAGGAACGGCGCGATGAAGCCGACCAGCCCCATCACGCTCGCTTCCTTCCAGTTGCGGCGCAGTTGTTCGGGATCCAGTTCGACGCCGGCGAGAAAGGTCAGCAGCACCGCGCCGATCGACGACAGGAACTTGATCCAGCCCTGGTCCGTGCCGAGGAAGTGCGCGCCGAAGGCGGCGCCGATGACCAGCTGCGCGACCACGCCGACCACGATCTCGCTCATCGCCGTGGCCACGCGCAACCAGATCGACAGCAGGGTGGCGATCAGCGCGAGGCCGAGCCAGAGTGCGGCGAGGGTATACACATCGGTCACGACGTATCCTCCCGGCGCGCAGTGCGCGTCATGCGATCAACTCACGGCCGGATTTCCTCGACGATCCCGAATTCGGCCGGAAAGCGCGCCCAGAACAGTGGCGCATGTTCGTCCTGCACCAGCTTCACGAGGGCCTTCGCCTCCGCCTCGCTGACGATGAATTCGACCAGCACGGTCTGCTCGCCGGCCAGCTCGAAGAAGTGCGCCTCGTTCATGCGTCCATGCCGGCCGTAGCCGGCTATCGCCTTGAATGCGGAGCCGCCATGGACATTCTGTTTCTTGGCAGCCTCCAGCAGCCATTCGTACAGCAGCCTGCCTTTGTGCTTCTGGTTCTCGTGCATGTAGAAACGCAGCGAATAGCCGTTCATGGATGATCCTCCGTAGATTCAGCGCAGCACGGCGCGCACGATGCCGTAGCCGGCGATGGTCATGAGCAGTGAGCCGAACAGGTGCGCGCTGACAATGGCCAGGGTCCAGGCATATTGCTGGCGCAGCAGCAGGGTGACCGTCTCCGCCGAGAACGTGGAGAACGTGGTCAGGCCACCGAGGAATCCGGTGGTGAAGAACAGGCGGGCGACGGGCGGCAGCGTATCGAACTGCAGGAACAAGGCCATCGCCATGCCCATCAACAAGCCACCCAGAAGGTTGGCGCTCAGCGTGCCCAGCGGCATCGTGGGGAACAACGGGTTGAGCAGGATGCCGAGCATCCAGCGCAATGCCGCGCCAAGAAACGCGCCGATGCCGACGGCAAACAATGAGGTGAGGTCCATGCGCATCCGGTGTCCTGTGGTTATGACTCGGGCACGGGCAGGCATTCGCATGGTGCAGTTACGAAAATGCCTGGCCGTCCCCTTGCGGGAACGTAGCCAGGCATCATCAGCCTTGCGGCGGTTCGCGGAGGAATGCCATCTCCGTTCGACGCTGGCATCCTAACCCATGCTTGGGTGGCAACGTCAAGCGTTGTCTGTTCGCATGCAATGTGCGGCAACGGCTGCGCGATGGGCCGACTATGGGGCGCCAGATGGCATCGCTATACTCGCGACCTTCCCTGGATGCCCGGTCGGTCTCGCGCCATGACTCACGAAATGCGCACCGTGCGGCGCAGCCTGCCATGGCTGCTGGCGGCGCTGTCGATGATCGGACCGTTTTCGATCGACGCGGTGTTTCCGGCGTTTCCGCTGATCGGTGCGCGCTTTGTAGCTGACGACGCCGCGCTGCAGCAGCTGATCAGCGTGTACCTGATCACCTATGCGGCGATGAGCCTGTTCCACGGCGCGATCTCCGACGCGATCGGGCGCAAGCCGGTGATGGTCGCCGGCATGCTGGTATACGCGCTCGCTTCGGTAGGTGCCGCGATGTCGACCTCGTTCGCCATGCTGCTGGCCTGTCGTGGCCTGCAGGGCGTATGCGCTGGCGCGGGTCTGGTGGTGGGACGTGCGGTGATCCGCGATACGTTCGAGGGTGCCGCCGCGCAACGGCTGATGTCGCGGGTGATGATGATTTTCGGGATCGCCCCGGTGATTGCGCCGATGGTCGGCGCACTGCTGCTGTCGTTCGGTGGCTGGCACGGGATCTTCTGGGTGCTGACCGTCTTCACCACGCTGCTGGCGCTGGCGTTGATGTTGTTCCTGCAGGAAAGCCATCCGCCGTCACGGCGCAGGTCGTTTGCGCCGCGAACGCTACTGGCCAGCTATCTGTCCTTCAGCCGCGATCGCCCGTTCTGGCCGTTGCTGATGGCCAGTTCGGTCAACTTTGCCGGATTGTTCCTGTATATCGCTTCGGCACCGCACATCGTGCGCGGGCTGCTGCATCTTTCAGCGGCAGGGTTTCCGTGGCTGTTCATGCCGGTCGTGGCTGGCCTGATTGGTGGTGCATGGCTGTCCGGCCGGATGGCCGAGCGGCACAGCGCGGAGTTCACGGTGAAGCTGGGTTATGCGGTGATGCTGCTGGCCTGCGCGTTGCACCTGTTGCTCGCGCTGGTGTTTCGCGTGCCGCGATTGCCGTGGTCGATGCTGCCGCTGATCCTGCACGGGGTCGGCGTGCAGCTGGCATTTCCCACCTTGACCCTGCTGCTGCTGGATCGCTTCCCGCATCAGCGTGGCGGTATTTCCTCGGTGCAGGCATTCGCCAGCCTGTCGCTGTGCAGCCTGGTCGCCGGGGTGCTGTCGCCGCTGCTGTCGGGCAGCATGCTGTATCTCGGTCTGGGTGCGTCGACGCTGAGCGTGATCGGCTTTCTCTCATGGCGCTGGTATGGCGCGGTCACCCGGCGTCCGCTGGATCAGCGGACGCGTCCGGATGCCACCGTGGTGATGCAGGCGGAGATCACGGAGCCACGCTGAACATCGATGTCGCAACTATCGCTACACGCGAGGGCCGGGATCGGTGGTGGGATGCATGCCCGCCTGCTGGTCATGCGAGGCCGCGACGTGGGCAGGCATCAGCAAGACCGCATGTGCCAGCGCCTTCACCAGCGACGGTGAACGGTAGGTTGCGTCGTCCAGCCAGCGCTGCCAGACCGAATCGTCCACGGTTTCATTGACTCCGGCTCCCAGCGTGCGGTCGAACGGCGGCTTGAATTCCTTGTAGATGCCATCCATGAACTCCGCGTAGGAATTGCGCGGTACGCCGGCGTTGGCATCGGCGCCCGGAACGAGGATCTCGTCGCAGGCCAGGCCCGCGGCGATCGCCTTCTGCTGCAGCCATGCCAGTGGCAGATCGGGCAAGGGATCGGGCGTTCGGCCCGCGCCGTCCTGCGCGTTGCCGCCGCCGACATCGGAGTGCGAGCCGATGAACCAGCGTTGCTCGATCTCGATCTGTTCGGGTTTCTTCGAGGTCGGTGTTTCGCCGGGCTTGACGGTATCCGGGTTGCGCGTCCATACCGTTGGTGCGAAGTCGGCGCGGTGTTCGTCGAGCGCCAGTGCCTGATACGCAAACCTGACGATCTTGCTGAGTTCGGTGTCGTGGAATTGATAGCGCGAGCGCGCATACGGAAACCACGAAGCGGTATCCGGTATGCCCAGTGAGCCAACCGTATCCCAGACGCCGATGAAGTGAATCGCGATCTCGACCGAGTGGCTGGCACGGAAATCCACCGCGACAGGATCATCGGGTTTGCTGGTCGTGTCGCGGTAGAAATCGTAGGCGCTGGAAACATCGGTGGTGCTGACGCCGCCGTCACCGCCGCGCCTCAGCAGGCCGCACTTGCGGATCAGGCCGCCGAGGCTACGCGCGGTATAGGCGCCGCGGCTGAATCCAAACAGATACAGCTCGTCGTCCGGTTGCCACTGTTCGCACAGCCAGTGGTAACCATCCAGCACATTGCCTGACAGGCCGTAACCGAATGCCCCGCCGAGCAGGTGGGGCAGGCCTGACGACACGCCCACGCCCGGGATGTATTCGATGAGCTGCTCGGTACCCTGCTCGTCACGTGCCGCGATCAGCCGGCGCAGGCGTTCCACATTGGTGTTCGACTCGGGCTTGTTCCAGGTGCCGTCGAACAGCAGTACCAGCCTGCGTGTGGCCATGGTGCCCTCCAGCATGATGCGGGTGGATGTCGGGGAGCACTTTAGGCCGCTGCGCTACGAGAGGCCAGCACCAGCTCAGCGTGCCGGCGACGCAGGCCTCAGCGGGGTGGGCAAGTATCGGGTCGCGTCACGATGCCTTGACGGCGGCTTGACCCCGGGCTGGACATGCTGGGTCGGCGTGCATTCACCGTGCTGCATTTCAACCACGGTGCATTCATGCATTCGCCAGAGGAGCCCCGCCATGCCATACAGAAGCATCAGCGAACTGCCGGATTCCGTGCGTGCCCACGTGCCCAGGCATGCGCAGGAAATCTACAAGGAGGCGTTCAACAGCGCGTGGGAAGAATATGCCGACAAGAATGAGCGGCGCGGCGATGAATCGCGCGAGGAAGTCGCGCACAAGGTCGCCTGGTCGGCGGTCAAGAAGGGTTATCACAAGGGCGAAGACGGTGACTGGCACAAGACGGTGGATTGATTGGTGGCGACGACAGGCCAGCGTTCGCCACGGTTGCCCGTAGTCGATCTTCAGCAAGGCAGGCCGCGCTCGGCGAGAAACTCACGTGCGTTCTCTGCGTCCTGCTCGAACCAGGCACGTGTCGAGCCGAGCCGGAACGAATAACCCCACGCATCCATGTCGGCCATCAAGCGCGCGCGACCAACGCCGGGCAGTTGATCCGCCAGCACGATCTGCAGGTAGCAGGTGGCGTCTTCTTCCTCGATGGAATCGGTGGCGTCGGTGTGGACATCCAGGCGCCTTTCCGGGGGCAGCACGATCAGATGCCCCGCCTCGTGCAACAGCGAATGCACCGGCGTGTCATCGCGGGCATACACGGTAATGCCGATGATGCCGGCTTCGTCGTCGCCCCAGAAGCTGCCGGGGATCGATTTGTCGAGTGCTACGCGCTGCAATTGCAGACCGAAGCGGATGAGCAGCCTGGTGGGCGCATCGAAGCCGATCTGGCTCATCCGCATCACGCTGCGGGCCGGATCACTGGATTCAGGGGGAATGCTGGTTTCGGGATACATGCGCGCGCGCGGACAGCGCTGATCAGGTGAGGCGGAGGCATGGCGCCGGGCGATGCCTGATCACCCGGTGGACGCGCTGGCGGCGGTGGATAGCAGGCGAAACTACGCGGTCTTGGCGGCTGCGTTGCCTTCCGGCAGGGTCACCGAGAGCTCGAGGATTTCGTGGCCGCTGTCGCGCTCGAAATTGATGTTGATCGCATCGAGGTCGACGTGAACGTATTTCTTGATCACTTCGAGCAACTCGTTGCGCATCATCGGCAGATAGTCCGGCGCACCGCGGCTGGAACGCTCCTGCGCCACGATGATGCGCAGGCGCTCGCGGGCCACGGTGGCAGTGGCTTCCGGCTTGCGCTTCAGGAAATCGAGAATGCCCATCGTGATCAACCTCCGAACACGCGCTGGAGAAAGCCCTTCCTGGGCACGTC
>DAIMGD010000087.1:0-9076 GCA_036724165.1 Rhodanobacter sp. | reverse complement strand
CGGCGACGGAGAAAACCGTGAAGCTCGCGCTGGTGGTGCCCGGTGGCGTGGATCGCAGCGGCGAGTTCCGCGTGATCCCGGTGCTGCTGGCCCTGATCGAGCGACTGGCACGGACGCACGAGGTGCATGTCTTCGCGCTGAACCAGGAAACAGTGGCAGGCCGCTGGGAACTTGCCGGCGCCACCATCCACAACATCGGCGATGGATGGACCCGGCTGCGCGCGATCGCGGCGATCCGTCGGGAGCATCGCCGCGCGCCGTTCGATCTGGTCCATGCGATCTTCTCCGGTCCGTGCAGCCTGGTCGGCGTCGCCGCGGCAAAGCTGCTGCGGCTGCCGAGCCTGGTGCATGTCGCCGGCGGCGAACTCGTCGCGCTGCACCGGATCGACTACGGCGGACGACGGACTTGGAAAGGACGGCTGCGCGAGGCGGTGGTGCTGCGTGGCGCGGATGCGATCACGGCAGCCAGCGCGCCGATCATCGATTCGCTGCAGGCGCTCGGCCTCAACGCGCAGCGCGTGCCGCTCGGCGTCGACCTGCAGGCGTGGCCGCCGCTCGCGCCGCGCAAGCGCAGCGCCAGGCAGCCGCGGCTGATCCACGTCGCCAGCCTCAATCGCGTCAAGGATCAGTCGACGCTGTTGCATGCATTGGCGGCGTTGGCCGGGACAGGGCTGGCATTCGAGATGGACATCGTTGGCGTGGACACACTGCAGGGCGAGATGCAGCGGCTGGCTCGCCAACTTGGACTGGAACACCAGGTGCGCTTTCATGGGTTCAAGACACAGCGCGAATTGCGTCCGCTGCTGGAGGCGGCCGATCTGCTGGTGATGTCGTCGCTGCACGAGGCTGGCCCGCTGGTCTTGCTGGAAGCCGCGGTGGCAGGCGTGCCAGCGGTCGGTACGGCGGTCGGGCATTTCGTGGAGTGGTCGCCCTCGGCCGCGCTGGCCGTGCCGGTCGGGGACGCGGATGCCTTGGCGAACGCCATCCTCCGAGTGCTTGCCAATGAGGAATTGCGGCTCCGAATGGCCAGGGAAGCGCAGCGTCGCGCGACGCTGGAGGACGCCGACTACACCGTGCAGGCATTTCAGGCTTTGTATCCGCAGCCTTCCCCTTTCGCGGCACGGCGGGGCAAGCATGTCGAATTCGACGGGTAGGCGCATGCCGTCACTGGACGGAATCCGCGCGATCTCGATCCTGATGGTGCTCTACGGGCACCTATGTGGCACGCGGTATTTTCCCGTCTCCATCACCGAGTACGGCCGCTGGTGTGGCGATGTCGCCCATCTGGGCGTGCTGGTGTTCTTCGTGATCTCCGGGTTCCTGATCACCTCGCTGCTGATGGGCGAGCGCGAGTTGACCGGGGCCATCTCGCTGAAGCGGTTCTACCTGCGCCGGATCGTGCGCATCTTCCCCGCGTTCTACGCATTCATCCTGGTGATGGCCATCGCGACGCTGTCGGGTGCAGTAGATCTGACGGGCCGGGATTTTGCTTACGCCCTCACTTACACGGTCAATTTCGAGCCAAACCGCGGCTTGCCGATCGGGCATCTCTGGTCGTTGTCGGTCGAGGAGCAGTTTTATCTGCTGTGGCCGCTGACGCTGCTGGTCTTGCGTGAACGTCGCGCCCTGATCGTCGCCGTCGCAGCGATCTTCACCGGTCCGCTGGTGCGCGTGGCCATCCGCGAATGGATGTTCCATGTTGATCCCCATTCGCTCGACGGCATGCTGACGAGCTTTCCTGCGATGTTCGATTACCTGGCCGCGGGTTGTGCCCTGGCCCTGCTGCGGCCATGGTTGCTGACCCGAATGTGGTACCTGCACCTGACTGCCAGTCCTTGGCTGGCGCTGGCGCTACCGCTGGTGTTGCTGATCAATCGCCTGGGCAGCCATACCGTGGCGATACTGCTGGGGTCACCGGTGATGAACGTGTGCATCGCGTTGCTGATCGAGTCGAGCACGCGTCATGCGGGTTCGCTGGCCGGACGCTTCCTGAACTGGAAACCGATGGTGTTTCTCGGCGTGCTGAGCTATTCGCTGTATCTGTGGCAAGCACCTTTCTTTGATCATCGATCCAGCGCATGGATGAGCGCATTTCCGCAGAACCTGATGCTCGCTTTTCTCGCGGCGCTGTCCTCCTGGTTCCTGATCGAGCGCCCGTTCGTTCGTTTGCGCAACAGGCTGCGGCGTGGCAGCGGGCTGCCTGCACGCGAGCAAGACATCGCAGGTGGGAAGTGGACGGCAGTTGAAGAAGCGGCGCCGGCCGCCTCCCGCGGGCACCGCTGAAGGGTGGGCAGATCGCCGGTGCGTCGGGCTAGACCTCAGCAAACGGCGTGCCTTGCCGGCGGCGGCAAGCTTGATGAAAGCCTGCCGTGTGATGCAGTTGGACGCCTTCCGCCAAACATTCGTCAGAAGCGATACGGCAGAGGAACAATGTGTGCGAGCCGACCTCCTGACTGTGCACGATGGTCAGCTCCTGAATGCGCAGCGCCGCAGCAACGGCGGGAATGCCGAATTCCCGCGATGGCCGGACAGGAAACGGCAGCGCATCCCATTCCTGGAGCGGCTGCTTGTGATGTTTGGCGAGCTGGTAAACGGCTGCCTTCATCGGCGCAGGAATGCTGGACAGGGCAACCCGGCGCACTTCGCGCATGACCGGCACGGAAACGCTGGTGCTGCGCAGCGCGAGCGAAAACAGTCCGCTCCGCTCCAGCGGGCCGATCAGATCCATCGGAAAGATATTCGGATGGCCCGGCGCGTCGACCGAGACGAGCACCACCGGCCGTGGGCACAGATAGGCGATCATCAGCTGCTGTACCGCAGCAGGTTCCGGAGCGAAGTGCTCCGGCGCGCGATTTTTCAGCATGAGGCGATTCTGCAGCCAGCCGTTCCACGAGCGCAGCGGCCAGCCGAGGCAGCGGTGTTCGCCAGCCGCAACGTGGTAGAGCGTGAGCGAGGTCTTTTCGACCGCGACTGACGCCGTCTGTGTCAGTCGCAAAACGCCGAGCAGCTTTCCGGTGGCGCTATCGCGGTATTCGAGCACCGGATGCTGGCCGGCATCGAGGCTGGTCGCGATCACCAGTGGCACGAGCGACGCCACGGTGTGGTCCGCCGTGACATCGGCCGATTGGCCATCCCAGTGCAGGGTCGCGGTGACCACCTGCTGCGGGGCAGCCACGGCAACCACGGACCATTGCGGCAGTGGGCGCACGTACGGCCTTATCCAGTCCTTCCACATCTCAGACTCTCCGAAACAGCAGGAACATGTAGAGATCGGTCGCCCATCCGAAGCCACCAGGAACGAGGCGTTCCAGCCGGAAATGCGGTGCTGCTGCCCGCGCCACGACACGTGGCGCAAAACGATGGATGCAGCTTTCACTTGCGATGGCATAGCGACCATGGCGCACGAGATTCATGACGTTCGCCCGCCACCAGCCGTAACGCGCATCGCCGAGGTAATAGGGATTAAGCATGTTGGCCAGGACAAATCCGCCGGGCCGGACCACGCGTGACAACTCCTCGAAAAGCAGCGTGTGATCCGCGAAATGGTTGAGCACCGCGAAGTTCGCCGTGACCGCCTGCACCTGGCAGGTGAGCGGCGACGCAACTGCGACAATCGTTCCGCGGGCGATTTCGTCGCGGCAGTGCTGCGTCAGGTACTCGCCCATTGCTGCCGAAGGTTCATACACGAAAGTCGGATGTCCATCAGTGGCATAAGCCTTTGCATCAATACCGGTTCCAGCACCAAAATCGAGCACGGCTGTTCCCGCGGGCAGCAGCTTCAGCGCCAGTTTCTGAAACCTGTCGCGCACTAGCCGATCTCGCGGCGAGGCCAGCATGAATGTGTGGTACTGCTCTCCGGTATGCACGTAATCAATCACCCTGCTGAAAAATTCATCGCCTTCGCGACAATCATTCGCCTTTGCGCGCTGCGTAAAGTCGAAACCTCGAAGGTTCCCTGTTGCCACGAAGTTTCGCCACGAAGGGACGCATGGCCCAGCGCAGGCCATACCACGGACGATGGACTTGCCAGCGGATCGACAGCGCGTCTTCCATCCTGCGCAGGCGCTCGTCGGTGAGGTAGGCAAGGCTGGCGATGGAATCGGCCGCGATTCCATGCGCCTGCAGGAAGGCGGCGCGGCGCTCGGCGAGCATCTGCGCGCCGCTTTCCTCGCGGGCGTACCACGGCGTGTCGCTGATGATCACCAGGCCGCCCGTTTTCACGCAGCGCAGCACCTCGCGCAGGCTGGCCTCGTAGTCTTCGGCGTAGTGGAACGAGGCGTTGAATATCGCGGCATCGAACTGTTCATCGGCAAACGGAAGCCGGCGGATCTCGGCCTGGAAACGCGGAAAGAGCTTCGGCAGGCGCGCTTGATAATGCCGGGCGGCGCCCAGTCCGTCCTGATCGTTGATGACCAGGTCCACTGCACACGGTCGATAGCCCGCCAGTGCCAGGCGATAGCTCATCCAGCCGTTGCCCGCACCGAGATCCAGAATGCCGCCGCCGCGCTCGATGCCAACCAGCAGGTGCTGCATGAGGTAGTCGTAGCTGCGCGCCCTCATCCGCCATTGTCCGCGGTTCCTTCCTGACGTATCCCGATAAGGGAGGCCGAGGTAGAAGTCTTCGCTCTCGCTGCCGCGACCCTCCGACTGCCGGATCCGCTCGTAATCCCGCATGAAGCGCGCGTGGTGCGCGATCGACTCCGGCGGCAATGCATGTGCGATGCCGTCGTCGATCACGATGGAGAACCTGCACGCAGGGCATTCCAATGCGTCGATACCGGTTCCGCAGCGGGGGCACCGCAACCGGATGTCCGGCGGCGATGGATACCCGGCGGCAAAGCAAGTGTGCTGCGCGCTCATCGCTCTCCCGATGCGTGCCAGATCATTTGCAGCAGGTGTCACGTCGCGGAAGCCGGCGCTTCCAGTGCCGCGCGCACCACGTACAGCGTGTCCATCCGCGGCACCTGTCGTGTGAGCAGGGTCAGGATGCGCCGGCCCTGTTTCTGCCTGACCCAGCTCTGCCCCTGCAGCCACAGCTGGGTCCGCACCATGTCGGCACGCTCCTTGACGGCTTCCTGCGTTGGCCTGACACGATTCCTGACGTAGTGCCCGACCTCGCGGAAGGAGCGCGACCATTCGATACCGGCGAGCGTGTGCAGCCACAGTTCCGAGCACGAAACCCGGGTCAGCGTCTGATGACGCGAGATCGTCCGCAACAGCGGGTGGCAATCGTGCTCGAGCCGGGCCAGCACGGCGTCGGGAATCGCGCCCGGGTAGTAGCGTGCGAGCAGACGCAGCGGCGGCAGCGCCCACCAGGGAGTGTCGGCGGCATGCTCATCCCACAGGACATTCCAGTCGTCGGCGCTCATGCGCGCGGCCAGCAGCGCGATATCGTTCAGGTGCAACAGGCGCAGGCTGCGCCCGCAGATGTTGCCCGCCGCGTGCAACAGCAGGTGGTTCATCAGGGCGCCGTTCGACGGATACGGATTCAGACCGGGCACCGGTTCGCGCGGATAGACCCGTTCGGTGATGTCGATCGCCGATACCGGCAGCCGTTCCTGGATGCACGCATGCAGCTCGATATTGACCGGGGTGTCGCGGTGTTCGCCCAGACCCGCGGCGGGCTGGCCCGTCGCCGGCTTGAAGACCCGGTGCTTCCACGCGACGAACGACTCCACATAGCCGAGCTCCTGCAGTAACCGGATCACCGGCGCGGCGTCGCTCTCGCGGACCAGTAGGTCGATGTCGGCCATCGGCCGCTCGCCCGGCACGTAGAGGCCCATGGCGTGCAGCGCCGAACCCTTCAGTGCAACGATCGCCAGCCCCGCTGCGCGTGCGCCCGTGTCGATGCGCTCCAGCAATGACGCGATGCGTCGATGGCGGAGTTCGACATGTTCGCGCTGGCTCTCCAGAAATTTTCGCCACTCCGGGTTTTGCCAGCGGGAGGACTTGCACAGCAGTGGCGACACGCCGTGCGCGGCGGCGGCGGCTGCCGCCAGCCGCCATTCGAGATCGTTCCACACCGGCGTTGCGCCGCCCGGCTGCACCAGCTCCGCGGCCAGCGCTTCGGTGGTGCGGCGCAAGCCGTCCCTAACGATTCTGAGCGGTGGCAGCATGGCGCAGCGCCTGGGAAGGGTCTTGCTCCATCGCGGGCGGCGCGGTGGCGTCTTCGTTGCGATGCGCCTGCTCGCAGGCGATCAGCGCATGCCATCGCGCGTCGAGCGCCGCCACGTCCAGGCGGTAACGCTCCGGTTCCATCGCGGCCTTCGCCTGCTGCAGGGTGACCTGCTCATGCAGCAGGTCGCGCACGCGGCGATAGAAGTCCGAGTCGTAGGCGCCGCGGAACATCATCGCCAGGTCATCGCTGTCCTGCCAGTTCGTCTTCGCGCCGAGCTGGGCCTTGACCCGCTCGTAGAATTTCGTGCCCGGCAGCGGATAGGAAACGCTGACGCCGATGTCGTCCGGCGCGGCCTGCGCGACCAGTTCGCGGGTGGCCAGCAGATCGGGCAGCTGCTCGCCTAGATAGCCGAGCTGGATGAAGAAGCCCACGCGGATGCCGTGCTCGCCCAAACGCATGCGGGCGGTGATCAGCTCGGCGACCTTGGTGCCCTTGGTCATCGCGTCCAGCACGCGCTGGCTGCCGCTCTCCGCGCCGATCCAGGCCTCGGCGCAGCCGGCCTGTTCGAGCGCGCCGGCCATGCGCTCGCTGATCAGGTCGGCGCGGGTCTGGATGGTGAATGGCACCGATCCGTCAGCTGCGCGCAGGTGCTCGGCAAACTCCGTCACCCAGTCGACGTGGAAGCCGAAGATGTCGTCGGCCAGCCAGATGTGATCGGGCCGGAACGTCTGCTTCAGGTAGGTCATTTCCGCCGCGATGTCCTGCGGGCCGCGCTGCTTGTAATGGTTGCCCCAGATCGGCTTGGCGCACCAGTTGCAGCGGAACGGGCAGCCGCGCGACGCGGCCATGTTGAGGCTGAAGTAGCCGTGCCGTTCGTTCCACATCGTGCGGTAGCGTTCGATATCGACCAGATCCCACGCGGGTCGGCCGGACAGTCGCGGGTCCGGCGGCTGCGCGCCCAGGCGCGTCAGCTGGGTTTGTCCATCCCGCAGCGTCGCGACGCCGGTGATGCCGGATGTCCAGTCCAGCGCAGCGATGTCCGGATCGCGGTCCAGTCGTCCGGTCAATTCGATCAGCGCGGCGATGCCTTCGCCGATCAGCACCGCATCGGCGCCGGCCGCGAGAAAGGCATCCGGATGATCCGAGGCGTCGGAGCCGGCGACGATCACCCGCGCACCGTGGGCGCGCGCTTCGGCGATCATCTGGCAGGCCGCCTCACGCATGCGGCCGAGGCACATCTTGGTCAGGTAGTTGAAGTTGTCCTCGTAGATCACCACCAGGTCCGGCCGCGCGGCCTGCAGCGATGCCTGATAGTCCTCGACGCCATCAGCCAGCATCGCGTCAAACAAGGTGGTGGCGTGTCCCGTTTCCCGCAGTAGCGCGGCGACCTGGATCGTGGCGAGCGGGGGATAGGGCTTGCCGCGCTCCCATTGCTTCCGGTCGTAACTCAGGAAGTAGGAGTGGCCAACCTGGATATTCAGCATCGCGAAGGGTCTCTCAAGCCGTGGGGCAAGCTGCGCCAGCGCATCGGCGCCGGGCCGGCGCGCCGGCTCCAACGATCAATGTTGACGGGAAGTGAGTGCCGCGGCAGGCGGCTTCGGTTGCCTTGCACGGAAAATATCCGGCTGCCGCGCGCGGCCATCGACCATCGACGCAACCTTTTCCTGCCGAAGCGGTACCTACGGGCTCACCCATTCGCAACCGCCCTGTACGGCGCCCGGCAATCAGACGGCTGAAACTTTTGATCGACGACGATGGCCTTGGCTTCCGCGCCGGCGTTGCAGACGCCGGTGCGGACCCTTTTTGCGAGTGGCCGGCCGGCCACCGCCACTCGGTGTGCCGGCAGATCCTGGGCGGCTGCTTCCGCTTCGAAAGCGCCAGCGAGGCGCTGCTGGATCTGGTCGAGGCCGCCTATGCCAGCCTGCCTGCGCACTCATTGCCGACAGGCTCGCCGGAATTCCGCATCGAGCTGCGCCTGCTGCCGCGCCAAGCTTCGCCGAGCGCCGTCGAGCCGCCGCCGGTGCGGGTGCAATCCGGCGCCGGCCTGCTCTGCGGCGTGATGGACGCATCGAACTATGTGGTGCTGGCGCCCGAACAGCGGCGCGCCCTGGTGGTGGCTTCGGAGGACATGCTCGGTCAGCCCTACCATCTGCGCTACGAGCTCATCGAATTTGCGGTGTTCACCCTGGCGACGCGCGGACTCGGTCTGGTCCCGCTGCATGGCGCCTGCGTTGGCTGGCAGGGGCGCGGCATCCTGCTGCTGGGGGCCAGCGGCTCGGGCAAATCGACCTTGGCCTTGCACAGCTTGCTGCAAGGCCTGGACTTTCTCGCCGAAGACGCGGTCTTCGTGCAGCCGGAAAGCATGCTCGCCACCGGCGTCGCCAATTACCTGCACGTGCAGGCCGATGCGCTGCGCTTCGTCGACGACGATGCAACCCGGCGCTGGATCAGTCAGGCACCAGTCATCCGTCGCCGCAGCGGGGTCGAGAAATTCGAAGCCGATTTGCGGCAGGGGCGTGGCCGGCTCGCGGCGGCTCCATTGGAGCTGGTCGGTGCGGTGTTCGTCTGCGCGCAACCCGCCGATGATCACGATATCCTGTTGAGCGCTGTTCCCCGTGACGAAATCGCTGCACGGCTGTCGGCCGATCAGGCCTATGCAGCGGGACAGCCGGGCTGGCATCGCTTCGAACAACGCATGCTGCAACTGGGCGTCCACCAGCTACGTCGCGGGCGTCATCCGCGGAATGCCGTCGATGCATTGCGCCGGCTGCTCGACTGATGCAGCCGAGCGCGTCAGATGCCACACTTGAAAAGGGTCACTTCATGAGGATCGCGAAAATGAAAAAACGTCTTGCAGGATCGATAACAATGGGTGCACTGGTGGCGCTGGCTGCGGCCATGCCGGCTTTTGCCGCGCTCGGGCCGGGTGCCACGGCACCGGCATTCACGGCCCAGGCC
>DAIMGD010000086.1:0-9161 GCA_036724165.1 Rhodanobacter sp. | reverse complement strand
CTATTGATCACGTCTGCTATTGATCACGTCTGCTATTGATCACGTCTGCTATTGACGACGTCTGCTATTGATCACGTCCGTTATTGATCAAACGTGATTGATCAACCCCGCGACACAAGTCGCAACGATGAGAAGCCTACCTTGACCAGTCCCCTGCAAGACCTGCTCGATGGCAACCGCCGCTGGTCCGCTGCCAGGCATGCGGAAGACCCGCACTTCTTCGAGCACCTGGCGAAACAGCAATCGCCGAAATACCTGTGGATCGGCTGCTCCGACTCGCGCGTGCCCGCCACCCAGATCGTCGACCTGCCTCCGGGCGAGATTTTCGTGCAGCGCAACGTGGCCAACGTGGTCTCGCACAGTGACCTCAACTGCCTCAGCACGATCCAGTTTGCGGTGGACATCCTCAAGGTCGAGCACATCATCATCGTCGGCCACTACGGCTGCGGCGGCGTGCAGGCGGTGCTGGACGAACGCAAGCTGGGCCTGGTCGACAACTGGCTGCGGCATGTCGGCGATGTGGCGGAGAAGCATTCCTCGATGCTGGCCACACTGGATCTGATGTCGCTGCGCAACGCGCGTCTGTGCGAGCTCAACGCAATCGAACAGGTGACCAATACCTGCCGTACCACGATGGTGATGGATGCGTGGGAACGCGGCCAGAAGCTCGCGGTGCATGCATGGTGCTACAGCCTCGACAATGGCCACATGAACGATCTGGACATGCATGTCGACTCGCGCGCATCGCTGCAGCCCGCCTACGAGCAGGCCCTGCAGCGGCTTGTCCAGCTGCCCGCCGCGCATCCGTGAGCGGGATTATCCGTACCGATGCGGCACCCGCGCCGGTCGGCGCCTACCCGCATGCGCGCCGGGTGGGCAACTTGCTGTTCCTGTCCGGCGTCGGTCCACGCCAGCCTGGCAGCAATGCCATTCCCGGCAACGTGCATGCTGCCGATGGCGCGCTGATCGATTACGACATCGAGGCACAATGCCGGCAGGTGTTTGCCAACGTGCGCGCGGTGCTGGAAGCCAGTGGTGCCGCCTGGACTGACCTGGTCGACGTGACCGTGTTCCTGACCGACATGAGCCGCGATTTTGCCGCTTACAATCGGCTGTACGCCGAGTACTTCGCTGGCGTCGATGCCTGCCGTACCACATTGGGCATCAGCGCGTTGCCGACACCGATCGCGATCGAGTTGAAGTGTGTTGCGGCGCTGCCGCCATCCGCACACTGAGCCGTCTATACGGCAAATCCACGCCACCCATCGCCCATGAAAAAACCCCGCCGGTCATGCGGCGGGGTTTCGATTCACGGTCAGTCGGTCCGGCTATCAGCCGGCCGTGCTGGCGGCAGCCGGAGCGGCCATGGCATGAGTCTTCTTGTGGCTCTTGTGCTTCTTGTGGTGGGTCATCGGCTTGGCCGCGGCGGCCGGGGCCGTGTCGGCAGCCGGAGCAGCTGCAGGAGCAGCCTGTTCGGTCGGTGCCGCGGCTTGAGGAGCAGCAGTCTGAGCCAGCACAGAACCGGAAAGTGCCACGCCCGCCACGAGCAGGGAAGCGATCGCAAGTTTACGCATCATATGTTGAGCCTCGGAGAATTTAGGTGTCGCGAATCCGGCCGGGACCCGGCACTCGGGTGGCGCGACAAGTCCACAATTACAGCAGCAAGGGAGTACGACGGCTGAACAGAACACGGGGTTTTCACATCGAACGGATAACCGGTTGTTGACTTCGAGCGTGCTGGTTTCACGCGCAATAATTTGCGCTCAGGGCAGGCTGGCCTGCAACAGCCGGCCGATCAATTGCTGCACCAGCGCAGCCTTTTCTTCGTCATACTCGAAACTCTCTTCGTCCATGTAATTGAGCTGGGCAAGCTCCAGCTGCACCGCCTGCACAGCGGTGTCGGGATGACCGTAATGACGGGTGATGTAACCCCCCTTGAATCGGCCGTTGACAGCGAAGCTGAAGCGCGACTGCGATTCCAGGCAGGCCTGCAGGCGTGCCTGCATCGCCGCACCGCAACTCGCTCCCGATGCCGTGCCGAGGTTGAAATCCGGTAGCCGGCCATCGAACAGCATCGGCACCCGGCTGCGAATGGAATGGCCTTCCCACAGCACTGCACGACCATGTTCGGCGCACAGGGCCGCAAGTTCTTGTGCCAGTGCCTGATGGTACGGCTGCCAGAACTCGTTTATTCGCCGTTGCACTTCCATCGCATCCGGCGCGGCGTCACCCAGGTACAGTGGTTCGCCGTCGAAACCGATGGTCGGTACCAGTCCGGTTTCGCGCTGGCCCGGATACAGCGCATGGCCGTCGGCGGGCCGGTTGAGATCGATCACGTACCGCGATGCCAGAGGCTTCAGCACGCTGGCACCCAGTGCATGCGCCAAAGGTTCGTACAGCCGCCCCACATGCCAGTCGCTGTCCGGCGAGCGTCGCGCCAGCGGTCGCATGCGTGCGGCCATGTCATCGGGAATGAAGCTGCCATCGTGCGGCAGGCTGATCAACAGCGGCACGCGGCCGCGCTGCAAGGTGAAGTTGGCCATGCGCGACATTGTAACCGTGCGGCGTGTTCAGCCCATCAATAACAGTTCTTCGGCCGAAGTCAGGTGTATGGCCACCGTGCTGTCCATATCGCGTTTGCGCAGGCCCAGCTTCAGCGCCACGGCGAAGCCCTGCAGCATCTCGTCCGCACCGGGTCCCAGCACGTGGATGCCAACTACCCGTTCGTCGTGACCCACGCAGACCAGCTTCATCAGACTCTGCTCGCGCTTGCCGGCCAGCGCCCATTGCATCGGCGTGAATCGGCTGCAATGGGTGGTGACCTCAACACCATACTGCCTGTGGGCTTGCTCTTCGGTCAGCCCGACCATGCCCAATGGCGGCTCGGTGAAGACCACGCTGGGAATATTTTCATAGTCCAGCAGCGCATCCGGCTGACCACCGAACAACCGATCCGCCAGTCGTCGGCCAGCCGCCACCGCGACCGGCGTCAGCGCCTTGCGCGCGGTGACATCGCCGACCGCATGCACGCCAGCGATATCGGTATCCTGGCGGGCATCGGTCAGCACGTGACCGTGTTCATCGACCCGCACACCCACTGTGTCCAGCGCCAGCGCCTCGGTATTGGGCACACGACCGACTGCCCACAGCAGCGCATCGTAGGGGCCGCGCAGACCGGCCTGTTCATCGTCCAGCATGATGCCGTCAGCCGTGCGGTGCGCAGCCTTGATCGCGCCTTGATGGCTCACGCGAATGCCTTGCGCCTGCATGTGCTGGGTCAGTGCCTGCACCAGTTCGACATCGAAACCTTCCAGCAAGCGCTCGTGCGCCAGCACTTCCACCTCGCCACCGAGTGCCTGCAGCAAACCGGCAAATTCCATCGCCACATAACCGCCGCCCACGATCGCAATGCGGCGCGGCATCGCCGCCAAGGCAAACATGTCGTCGGACACCATGCCCAGCTGAAAACCCGGCAACACCAGAGTGCGTGGGCGCGCGCCCGTGGCAATCACGATCTGCGCCGCCCGCAGTTGGATGCCGTCGGTCATCTCAATCACGTCCGCTGCGACGAAGCGGCCGGCCTGACGCAGCAGTTGCACGCCCGCCACCTGCAGCCGCTGTGCATAGCGCTGGTCGATGGCATCGATATAGCGATGTCGCAGCAGCCGGAAACGTTCCCAGTCGAGTGGCCCGGGCTGTGAAGCAAACCCGTACTCGACAGCGAGTTGTTGTGCCTGCGCCAGCTGTGCGGCAAACCATAGCGCCTTCTTCGGAACACAGCCCCGATGGACACAGGTGCCCCCGAGTGCGCCCGGATCAAGCAAGGCCACGCGGGCACCGTAATGCGCGGCACGGAAAGCCGTTGCCAGGCCAGCGGAGCCGGCGCCGAGCACGATCAGGTCATAACTTGCGATCATCGGCAATGCCCTCGGAAGTGCCATGAAGCTAGCAGCAATCCGCCGATTGCTGGCGTCAAAGTATCAGGCGAAGGTTCGCTGCCGTCCCCGGCATTTTCTACAGTCCGAATCGTGCCGGGGCATAGGGTGTTGCATCGATCGGCGACGTGGGTCCACCCAGCATCGAGGCAATCAGCTCGCCGGTCGCAGTCGACATGCTCACACCGAGCATGCCGTGCGCCGTCGCCAGCAGCAGATTCGACCAGCGTGTACTCGGCCCAATGATCGGCACTTCATCCACGCTCATCGGTCGCCAGCCCCACCACTGCTCCAGCAACTCCGGGCCTTCCGGCTCGTGCAGCCCCTTGGCGGCGCCGCGTCTCAAGGCGTCCAGCCGGGTGCGATTGAGACCTTCGCTGTAACCGGAAAACTCCATCGTGCTGCCCAGCCGGTAACCGCTGTTCCAGGTGGTCACGCACACTCCCACGTCGCGCAGCACCAACGCATGCCGCGGCGCACACGAAGGTCGGGTATAGGTCAGCGAATATCCCTTGCCTGGCTGCATCGGCAAGCGCAGCTCCAACCGTTTCCCCAGCAGTGGAGACCACGCGCCGAGCGCCAGCAGCACATGCCCGCCCTGGAACGTGCCACGGCTGCTGTGCACGTGCGTGATGCGACGGCTGTCGGTGGTGAAGCGCTCCACTCGCGCACCCGTTTCGATCACTCCGCCCCATTCGCGCACCCGCCGTGCCAGTTCGGCAACGTAACGATCCGGCCTCAACCGCGCATCACCGGGATGAAACAGTCCGCCAGCCACGCCCGGCTTCAGCGCAGGCTCCATCGCCTCGACCTGTGCGCCGCTCAGTCGCTGCACTTCGATGCCGACGCGATCCAGCACCGCGATGTGATCGCACTCGTCGGCAAGCTGCTGCCGTCGCGTGCGATAGACATACAGCACACCCTCCTCGGAGAACTCGCAATCCAGGTTCTCCTCGCGCACCAGTTCGCCCAGCAGCTGGCGCGAGCGCTGCAGGATCGCCGCGCGTGCGGCCGTGGCATGGGTAAAGTCGCGCCAGTTGCAGTGACGGGCGAAGCCAAGCAGCCAGCGCAGCCGTGGTCCGTCGAAGCGGGGATTGAGATACAACGGCGCGTCCGCCGTCAGCATGGAGCGCAAGGCCAGACCGATCATTCCCGGCATCGCCAGCGGCGCCGCATGGCTGGGCGTGATCGTGCCGCAGTTGCCGTGCGAGCTGCCGCAGCCGGGCGAACCCTGTTCAAGCACCCGCACGCTGGCGCCCGCTTTCAACAGACTCAGCGCACATGCCAGGCCAATCACGCCGCCGCCGAGAATCAGTACATCACTACGTGAAGCATCCATCGGCCTAGTGTAACGGCGAGGCCCGGAAAGCCGCGGGGCGGGGCTTACCCAAAGCTGCCGGCAGCTCCTTGTCATTGAGCTGCATGGGGTCAATGCCATGTTGAAGCGTCACTCGATCATCCTTGCATTGCGGGCACTGTCCAGTACGAGGCGAAATGCGCGCACAACCGCATCGGCTTGGAGCAGACGCGGCGCTCATCCCCGGCTCGCAGAGTCACAACAGATTGTCTGGCACGTACCCATTCCATCAACACCATCGGCTGTCCTGATGCCGGCAACACCGTACGTCCCCGAAAGATTTCATCCTGCCGGCGCATCCAGCCTCGTCCAATTCCTCAGAACTTCCTCACAAGCCTTTGATTTGATAACCTCGGCGCGACTCACGCCGAGGTTGCTCATGCGCCCGAATCACTTTGCTCGCTTCGCGCCTGCACCTCTTCCCTGGCGTGCGCTTCGTCGATGGCTGCTGCTGACGGCCGTCCTTCTGCTGGCAGCCTGCGCCAGCGCGCCGCACCGGCGCGAAGCGACCTTCAAGCCATCCCGCTCATCATTGGCCGATCTGCCAGCCCGCGCACCTTCGCAGGCGAATGCGGGAACCGCCAACGACGTGCTGTTCCGTGCGATTGCCCTGGTAGGCACGCCGTATCGCTGGGGCGGCAACACGCCTGCTGGCGGTTTTGATTGCAGTGGACTGGTCGACTATATCTACCGCAACGCCGCCGAGATCGTGCTGCCGCACAGTTCGCGCGCGATGGCGGCCATGAACGGGAAGAAGGTTCGCCACATGTCCGATCTGGCGAGCGGCGACCTGGTGTTTTTCGGCAGTACCGGTGGCGTCAGTCATGTTGGCGTGTATGTCGGCAAGGGCCGCTTCGTGCATGCGCCAAACAGCGGCGGCACGGTGAGGCTGGACGATATCGACGGGCCATACTGGGGCAACCATTTTGCCTACGGCAAACGGTTACTGGATTGAGAGCAGGTGCGGGTGAAGTTGCCGCTGCACTGCGCAGATCCCTTCAGCGTAAGGACGGATGAGCCAACGAACAACGGCGCCCTCAGGCGCCGTTGCGTTGCCAGCTGACTGATGCCTGCTCAGTGTGCGTCGGCACCCGGCGCATGCGCATGGCCGTGCCGGATCTCTTCTTCGGTACCGTCACGCACGTCGCCGATAGCCACGTCGAAATGCAGTGTCTTGCCGGCCATCGGATGATTCAGATCCACATCGATCGCGCTCATGCCGACCTTGTGCACCGTCACCGCACGCTGACCACCGTCCTTCAGCTTCAGCACGGTGACCATGCCCGGCTTGAGGCGATTCGCCTGCGGAAAATATTTTTTCGACATGCGCTGGACCTGGTCTTCCTGGCGTTCGCCGTAGCCATCAGCCGCGGCCACTTCCACCTGCAGCGTGTCGCCGGACTCATGACCTTCGATGGCTTTTTCAAGGCCTGGAATCAGCTGGCCGTGGCCAAGCAGGATCCATAGCTGCTCATCGCGATCATGCGAACTCTCGACCTTCTCGCCGTCCACGGTCAGCGTGTAGTGGAGTGCGACGACTTTGTCCTTGCCAGCCTTCATTGCCTGTCTCTCGGATGGGTAAACCGCGATTCTATCAGTGCGTCCCCATCACGGCCGCGCCTGCTCGAAATCCGTTCCGTGTGCCTCCGGTCCCAGCCACACCAGCAATGCCAGGATCAATGCAACCACGGTCATCCACAGCGACATCGCAAAAGCGAAGTCGCCGCCGTGCCAGTTCGCTATCCAGGTCTGTGCCGTCGCCGTGCCGGCCGCCAGCAGATTGCCCATCTGATAGGCAAAGCCCGGCAAGGTGGCGCGCATGGGGCCGGGCGAGAGCTCATTGAGATGTGTCGGCACCACACCCCACGCACCCTGCACCATCACCTGGATCAGGAATGCGCCGAGGCCGAGCAGCAGCAGCGAACCGCCATAGGCCCATAGCGGGATCACCGGAATCGCCAGCAGGGCGGCGATGATCATCGCCTTGCGCCGGCCGATCCGTTCGGACAGCGTGCCGAAGAACAAACCACCAGCCAGCGCGCCGAGATTGAGCAGCGCGACCAGCAGGAAGGCCGTACCCGAGCTGGTATCCAGGTGCAGATTCACCTCCTCGAAGGTGTGATACATGTCCTGCGAGCCGTGGCTGAACATGTTGAACGCCGCCATCAGCAGCATCAGGTAGATCGCCAGCTTCCAGTGACCACGCATGGATTCGAGCAGGCCGATCTTGCTGTGCTCCGCCCGACCGCGCTGCCATACCGGGGACTCCGGCACGCTGCGGCGGATGTACAGCACCAGCAACGCCGGTACGGCACCGACGATGAAAAGTCCGCGCCAGCCGATGTGATCGAACAGCAGCCAGTTCGCCAGCGCCGCGAGGAAAAAGCCGCAGGGATAGCCGCTCTGCAGCAGGCCTGAGATCAACCCTCGCGACTTTGCCGGGATCGACTCCATCGCGAGCGAAGCGCCGATACCCCACTCGCCACCCATCGCAATGCCGAACAGGAAACGCAGCACCAGCAGCATCGTCAGTGATGACGAGAATGCGGTGGCCAGCTCGAACAGCGAAAACAGGATCACATCCAGCATCAGGATCGGCCGGCGTCCGAAGCGATCGGCCAGGCGCCCGAACAGCAAGGCGCCGAGCGGCCGCGCCGCCAGCGTCAGAAACAGGCCGTAGGTGACCTCGGCCTTGCCCACGTTGAAATCCTTCGCCACCGCGACGATGACGAAGGTCAGCAGGAAATAATCGAACGCATCCAGCGTCCAGCCGAGAAAACTTGCCAATACCGTATGCCGCTGGGTTGAATCGAGTTCACGCAGGGGTGCAAGCAGTGACATCAGGCTCACCTCGAACAGGACGAATCGGCAGATTGCCCTATCGTACGCATGCCGCTGGCAAAGCGCGCAATGTCGATGGCACGCGCCGGCCCCATGACATACGCTGCAGGGATCGTCGAAACGCAGGATCCGGATGGATCGCCCCGCACGAAGGCTCATCGCCCGGCTCTATGACACCCGACTGCATCGCGGCTATGCGATGGGCAAGCTGGCCAGCGACCCTGCCTATGCCGCCGCGGCCGCCATCATCGCCGGGAGTACGCTGCCGTTGCTCGACATCGGTTGCGGCATTGGCCTGCTCGGGCATTACCTGCATGCACGCGGCCACATGCAACCCTACCTCGGGCTGGATTACGACGAACGCAAGATCGGCGCCGGACTCCGCGCCGTGCAACGCGCCGGGCCGGATACCGGAATGACCTTGCAACATGCCGATGCAAGCGAACTCCCCAGCGTGCATGGCCATGTCGCGCTGCTCGACGTGCTGCACTATCTGCCGGCGGAACGGCAACTCGCGCTGCTGCAGGCGGCTGCCCGGCATCTGGCGCCACAAGGCTGCCTGATCATCCGCAACGTCTTGCGCGAACCGAACTGGCGCTTCCATGCCACCCGGCTGGAGGAATTCCTGCTGTACGCGTTCGGCTGGATGACCGGTGGCGCGAAGCACTATCCGACGGCCGAGGAACTGCGCAAACCGCTGGAAAGCGCCGGACTCGTCGTACATATCGAATCACTGCGCGGACGTACGCCCTTCAACAGTTACCTGATCGTCGCGCGACTGCATTGCTGAGATTGCGCGAGTCCTTGCCGCGATCTGTTCAGGTTCGCTGCTGCAAAAACAGACGCCGGGCGATTGACCCGCTATACTTGCCGGCGCAGTCATCCGACTGCTGCGACATACGTCGCCCTTTCCCCCTTTAAGTCTGCAACACGGTATGAACACTCCGGGTTGCTCATGGAGTGTCACATGTCCTTTGATTCGCTGGGCCTTGCGCCCGCGTTGTTGCGTGCGCTTGCCGATTACGGCT
>DAIMGD010000085.1:0-9195 GCA_036724165.1 Rhodanobacter sp. | reverse complement strand
GTCGAACATCTTGCCGTCCTCGAACGTCGACTCGTCGATCGCATGGGCCGGGAAGCTGACGTGGTGATGCACGCCGAGCATGTCGGCGAAGCGGAAGTCGACGAATTCGACCTCGTGTTCCTGGATCAGGTCGAGCACTTTGTTGGCGGACATGGCGGAGCCTCGGAGGGAAAGGGATAAAGCTTCAGAGCAAGGCCCGTGCCATGAGCTGGAATCGTTGTGGCACAAGCGCCGGCGCGATCAACTGCGGGTGGTAGACGCGCACGATAGCACCGATACATGGCCGGAATTCGCATCCATTGCACCTTCATGGTGCGTAGCGCAAGGCCGGAAGGGTGCTGCCCCGGGCCCCGGATCGGCCATCATCCGCGCCCGCAAACCCCGTAAGCTATGCCGCTTCCGCCGGTGGCCAGCTCGCCGGCATGGGTCCATTCATCACTGGAACTGACCGTGACCGATCTGCTCCACGTCATCCTGCTCGGCATCATCGAAGGCATCACCGAATTCCTGCCGATCTCCAGCACCGGCCACCTGCTGATCGCCGAGAAACTCGGCCTGGGCGCGCGCTCGGATCTGTTCAATGTCGGCATCCAGGCCGGCGCGATCCTCGCGGTCACGCTGATTTACTGGAAGCGCATCTGGCAGCTGCTGACGCAATGGCGCGTACCGGCCAACCGCGATTACCTGCTCAAGCTGGTGGTGGCGTTCCTGATCACCGCCGTGCTCGGCTTCGCCGCGGTGAAGCTCGGCTTCGAGCTGCCCAAGACGGTGACCCCGATTGCCTGGGCACTGGTGCTCGGCGGCGTGTGGATGCTCGGCGCCGAGGCACTGGCGGCGCGCCAGCCGGATCGCGCTGAAGTGACCTGGCGGGTGGCGATCCTGGTCGGCATCGCGCAGATGATTGCCGGGATTTTTCCGGGCACCTCGCGTTCTGCCGCGACCATCTTCACCGCGATGCTGGCCGGTACCAGCAATCGCGCGGCGGCCACCGAGTTCGCGTTTCTGGTCGGCATCCCGACGATGTACGCGGCGACCGGCTACGAGTTGCTGAAGGTCGTCAAGAACGGCGGCGTGGCGCACGAGGACTGGAGCGCGCTGGTCGTCGGCTTCGTGGTCTCGGCGATCGTCGCGTTCATCGCGGTGAAGTGGTTGCTCGGCTACATCCGCACGCACCGCTTCACCCCGTTCGCGATCTACCGCATCGCGTTCGGCATCGCCTTGCTGGCATTGATGCCGACCGGCGCCTGATCAGGCCGCTTCCAGCACCCGCTCGCCGCGCTCGGCCTGTTCGGCACTGACCCGCGCGGCGATCCGGCATTGCGGTGCGCTGGTGCGCTGGAACAGCTCGTTGGTCCACTCGATGAACGCCTGCACCCGCGCCGACAGGTGGCGCTTCTGCGGATAGACGATCCACACCGGCGAGCCGGTGGAGATCGTATCGGCCATCACGATTTCCAGCTGGCCCTTGGCCAGCGCGCTGGCGGCCAGGCAGTGCGCGATCTGGATGATGCCCAGCCCGGCCACCGCCGCCTGGATCACCGACTCGCCATCGTTGATCAGTATGTGCGCGTCGATGTCCAGTCCGACGCGCCCGCTCGGCGTATCGAACTGCCATTGATAAGGCTTGCCGGTGTTCGGGTAGACGTAGTTGATCGCGCGATGCTGCTTCAGGTCCTCGATGCTGCGCGGCGCGCCGTGCTTGCGGATGTATTCGGGCGAGGCGCACAGCACGTTGTTGAAGTAGCCGAGCTTGCGCGCGATCAGGTTGGAATCGGCCAGCTCGCCCATGCGGATCGCGCAGTCGTAGCCTTCCTCGTTGAGATCGAAGTGGTAGTCGCACATCGCCAGTTCGAGCCGGATGTCCGGGTAGCGCTGCTCGAATTCGGCCAGGTTGGGGATCAGCGCGGCGCGGCCGATCGCCGAATGCGCCGCCACCCGCAGCTTGCCGACCGGTTGGCTGCGCGCGTGGCCGAGCGCTTCGGTCGCCTCGGTCAGGTCGGCGAGGATTTCCTTGCAGCGCGCGTGGAACGAGGCGCCGTCATCGGTCAGCCGCAGGGAACGGGTCGAACGGAACAGCAGCCGGGTGCCGAGCTGGGTTTCCAGCCGCGCCACCGCACGGCTGACCCCGGACGGGGTCATGCCCAGCTGGGTGGCGGCGGCGGCAAAGCTCTTGGCCTCGACCACGCGAACGAAGGTGGAAATTGCTGAAAAGTCTTCCATTGCCTCGATTCCCGGGTGATTGGTGATTGCCAGTCACGAGTGTAATGCGCAAGAAGCGGATTTTCTATACCGAAAAGTACACCTATTCTCCCCGACCTTGCCGGACGTCCCTGCGTCCGCCACATGCCTCCGGGAGCGCAACATGAAGAAACGATGGATGTTTACCGCCCTTGCCACGGCCGTTGCCGTCGGCAGCTGGGCCGTTCTCGGCGAGCACGGCGCCAGCCACGCACAGGTCGCCGCCACTCCGCCGCCCGCGGTGACCGTGGCGCAGACCCTGGTGCGCGCGGTCGACGACGCGGACGAATTCACCGGCCGCCTGCAGGCGGTGGATACCGTGCAGGTGCGCCCGCGGGTCGGCGGTTACGTCGATTCCGTGCACTTCACCGAAGGCGCACTGGTGCGCAAGGGACAGCTGCTGTTCCAGATCGACCCGCGGCCGCTGCAGGCCGAAGTCGACCGCTTGCAGGCCAATCTCGACCAGGCGCGCGCCGAGCAGACGCTGGCCGCGTCGAATGCACAGCGTGCGCAGAAGCTGCTGGAGCAGCATGCGGTGTCGCGCGAGGAAGCCGATCGCCTGAGCACCGCGTCCCAGAGTGCGAAGGGTCAGGTCGCCGCGACCGCCGCCGCGCTGCAGTCGGCACGCCTCAACCGCGAGTTCACCGAGGTGCGCGCGCCGATCGACGGCCGCGTCAGCAACGTCCAGGTGACCCCGGGCAACCTGGTCACGCCGAGCGACGTGCTGACCAGCGTGGTCAGCGTCAACCCGGTGTACGCGTATTTCGACATCGACGAGCACAGCTACCTCAAGCTCGACCGGCTGCGGCGCGAGCACGGCACGCCGCCGCAGGTGGCGATGGCGCTGGCCGACGAGAGTGGCTTCCCGCACGCCGGCCGGATCGACTTCGTCGACAACCAGCTGCGCGGCGACAGCGGCACGATCCGCCTGCGCGCGGTGTTCGACAACACCGATGCCAGCTACACGCCGGGTCTGTATGTGCGCCTGCAGTTGCGCAGCGACAGCAAGCTGCCGCGCGCGCTGATCGATGACCGCGCGATCGGCACCGACCTCGGCAACAAGTTCGTCTACGTGGTCGACAAGGCGCACAAGGTCGAATACCGCAAGGTCACCACCGGCCCGCTGCTGGATGGCCTGCGCGTGGTCACCGATGGTCTCGACGCCAACGACGTGGTGCTGGTGAATGGCCTGCAGCATGTGCGTCCGGGCATGCAAGTGAACCCGACCAGGGTGGCGATGAGCACACGCAGCCTCGATGCCGACCCGACCCGGCTCGCCCAGTCCCGCAACGGCGGTGGCGGCAAGGCACGCCAGGGCAATGCGCTGACCAGCGCACAGGACTGAACTCATGAAACTCGCGCAATATTTCGTGGATCGACCGATCCTCGCCGGCGTGTTGTCGGTGCTGATCCTGATCGCCGGTGCGATCTCGCTGTTCCAGCTGCCGATCGGCGAGTACCCGGAAGTGGTGCCGCCGACCGTGGTGGTGCACGCCAGTTATCCCGGCGCCAATCCGAAGGTGATCGCCGAAACCGTCGCCACGCCGCTGGAGGAACAGATCAACGGTGTCGAGGGCATGCTCTACACCTCCTCGCAGGCGACCAGCGACGGCGCGATGACGCTGACCGTGACGTTCGCGCTGGGCACCAATCTCGATGATGCCCAGGTGCAGGTGCAGAACCGCGTGGCGCAGGCGTTGCCGCGGCTGCCCGAGGAAGTGCAGCGGCTCGGCGTGACCACCCAGAAGAGCTCGCCCGACCTGACCATGGTGGTGCACCTGATTTCGCCCGATCAGCGCTACGACATGCTGTACCTGTCGAACTACGCACGCCTGCACATCAAGGATCAGCTGGCCCGCCTCGACGGCGTCGGCGACGTGCAGATCTTCGGTGCCGGCGAGTACAGCATGCGCGTGTGGCTGGATCCGCAGCGGCTGGCGACGCGCGGGCTGACCACCGGCGACATCGTGCACGCGATCCGCGAGCAGAACGTGGAAGTGGCCGCCGGCGCACTGAACGCACCGCCCGGACCGAACAACTCCGCGTTCCAGCTCAACATCAACACCCAAGGCCGACTGGTCACCGAGGACGACTTCCTCAACATCGTCGTGCGCACCGACCAGGCTGGCGCGGTGACCCACCTGCGCGACGTCGCGCGGGTCGAGCTGGGTTCGGACAACTACGCGCTGCGCAGCCTGCTCAACAACAAGCCGGCGGTGGCGTTGCCGATCTTCGCGCGGCCGGGCTCCAACGCGATCCAGATTTCCGACGAAGTGCGCGCCACCATGGCGCAGCTGAAGAAGGATTTCCCGCAGGGTGTCGACTACCGCATCGTCTACGATCCGACCGTGTTCGTGCGCGGCTCGATCGAGGCGGTGGTGCACACGCTGTTCGAGGCGATCCTGCTGGTGGTGCTGGTGGTGATCCTGTTCCTGCAGACCTGGCGCGCCTCGGTGATCCCGCTGGTGGCGGTGCCGGTCTCGCTGATCGGCACGTTCGCGGTGATGCACCTGGCCGGCTTCTCGCTCAACGCGCTGTCGCTGTTCGGCCTGGTGCTGGCGATCGGCATCGTGGTCGACGACGCGATCGTGGTGGTGGAGAACGTCGAGCGGCATATCGAGCGCGGGCTGTCGCCGAAAGACGCGACCCGACAAGCCATGAAGGAAGTGACCGGGCCGATCGTGGCGACCGCGCTGGTGCTGTGCGCGGTGTTCGTGCCGGCGGCGTTCATCAGTGGCCTGACCGGCGAGTTCTACCGCCAGTTCGCGCTGACCATCGCGATCTCCACGGTGATCTCGGCATTCAACTCGCTGACCCTGAGCCCGGCACTGTCCGCGCTGCTGCTGAAACCGCACGACGCACCGAAGGACCGGCTGAGCCGGATCATCGACCGTGGCTTCGGCTGGCTGTTCCGTCCGTTCAACCGCTTCTTCGCGCGCAGTGCGAACGGTTATGTCGGTGGCGTGAAGCGCGTGCTGCGCTCGGGCTCGGTCGTCCTGCTGGTCTACGGCGGCCTGGTGCTGCTGGGTGCGTTCGGTTTCGCCAGGCTCCCGACCGGCTTCGTGCCGCCGCAGGACAAGCAGTACCTGGTGTCGTTCGCGCAGCTGCCGGATGCCGCCTCGCTGGATCGTTCCGAGGAGGTGATCCGCCGCATGAGCGCCATCGCGCTGAAACAGCCGGGTGTGGAAAGCGCGGTAGCGTTCCCCGGCCTGTCGATCAACGGCTTCACCAACAGCACCAACTCCGGCATCGTGTTCGTCACGCTGAAACCGTTCGAGCAGCGGCGCGATCCGGCGCTGTCGGCCGGTGCGATCGCCGCTGCGCTGAACCAGCAGTACGCGGCGATCCAGGATGCCTACATCGCGGTGTTCCCGCCGCCGCCGGTGATGGGGCTGGGCACGATCGGCGGCTTCCGCCTGCAGGTCGAGGACCGCAGCGACCAGGGCTTCGAGGAGCTGTACAAGCAGACCCAGAACCTGATCGCGCAGAGCCAGAAGGTGCCGGCGCTGGCCGGGCTGTTCTCCAGCTACCAGGTCAGCGTGCCGCAGATCGATGCCGACGTGGATCGCGAGAAGGCCAAGGCCGAAGGCGTGGACCTGGCTGATGTCTACCAGACCATGCAGGCCTACCTCGGCTCGCTCTACGTCAACGACTTCAACCGCTTCGGGCGCACCTACCAGGTGAACCTGTCGGCCGAGCCGGGCTTCCGCCATGAACCGAAGGACATCACCCAGCTGAAGGTGCGCAATGCGCATGGCGAGATGGTGCCGCTGGGCTCGTTCGTCAGCGTGCGGCAGAGCGTCGGGCCGGATCGCGTGCAGCATTACAACGGCTACCCGACCGCCGAGATCAACGGCGGCCCGGCGCCGGGCTACAGCTCGGGCCAGGCGCAGGCGGCGATGGAGAAGCTGGCGAAGGACAACCTGCCGAACGGCATGACCTTCGAGTGGACCGAGCTGACCTACCAGCAGATCCTCGCCGGCAATACCGCGGTGCTGGTGTTCCCGCTGTGCGTGCTGCTGGTGTTCCTGGTACTGGCGTCGCTGTACGAAAGCCTGACCCTGCCGCTGGCGGTGATCCTGATCGTGCCGATGGTGCTGCTGTCCGCGATCTCCGGCGTGTGGCTGAGCGGCGGCGACAACAACATCTTCACCCAGATCGGATTGATCGTGCTGGTCGGCTTGGCGTGCAAGAACGCGATCCTGATCGTCGAGTTCGCCCGCGAGGCGCAGATCCTCGAAGGGCTCGACCGCAGGCAGGCGGTGCTGGAAGCGGCGCGACTGCGGCTGCGTCCGATCCTGATGACCTCGTTCGCGTTCATCATGGGCGTGGTGCCGCTGGTGACTTCGCATGGCGCCGGTGCCGAGATGCGTCACGCGATGGGCGTGGCGGTGTTCTCCGGCATGCTCGGGGTGACCTTCTTCGGCCTGCTGTTCACCCCGCTGTTCTACGTGCTGATCCGCGGCTGGAGCGAGCGCCGTGCGGAGCGCCGCGCCGCGCGCAAGGCTGCCGCGCAACTGCCGGCACCGGCTTTCGAGGAACACTGAGATGACTTCACTCTACCGTTTGAGTGCGCTCGCCAGCGCGTTGCTGCTGGCCGGCTGCATCAACGTCGGCCCGGACTATCAGCGTCCGGTCGAGAAGCCGGTGACCCTGCAGGGCGTCGATGCGGCGCGCCAGTCGAGCGCGAACTTCCAGGCGAACTGGTGGACGCAGTTCCATGACCGCACGCTCGATGCACTGATCGCCCGCGCCGCCAGGAACAGCCCGGACCTGAAGATCGCGCTGGCGCGCCTGAACGAGTCGCGTGCGCTGCTCGGCAGCGCGCGTTCGCAGCAGTGGCCGGACGTCGCGACCGGCGTGAACTACACCCGCAGCGACGGACAACAACCCGGCTTCAGCGACCAGCGCAGCATCGCCACCAGCTACCAGGCCGGCTTCGATGCCAGCTGGGAGCTGGACCTGTTCGGCGGCGTGCGGCGCTCGGTGGAAGCGGCGCGCGCCGACGCCGATGCCGGTGCGGCGTCGCTGCAGGATGCGCAGGTCACGCTGTTCGCCGAAGTGGCCCGCCACTACTTCGACCTGCGCGGCACCCAGCTGCGCATCGAGGTAGCCCGGCGCGACATCACCAACCAGCGCGCTTCGCTGAAGCTGATCAAGAGCCGCGCCGATATCGGCACCGGCTCGGAGCAGGATGTCGCCAGCGCCGGCGCACGACTGAGTGCGGTAGAAGCACAGTTGCCGCTGCTGCAGACGCAGGCGCAGGCCGACACGTTCCGGCTGGCGGTACTGCTTGGCGAACGCCCGGGCGAACTGGATATCGATCTGTCGGCGAAAGGCTTCCAGCCGATCGATGCCTCGCTGCCGATCGGCAACGCCGGCGATGCGCTGGCACGGCGGCCGGATATCCGGATTGCCGAGCGCGAGCTCGCTGCCGCCAACGCGCGCATCGGCGTGGCCAAGGCGGACTGGTTCCCGCACATCTCGCTGGGCGGCTTCGTCGGCTTCCTCGCCGGACGCAGCAACGACTTCGGCGGCCCGTCGACGCGTGCATGGTCGCTGGCACCGAGCATCAGCTGGTCGGGCCTCGACGTGCAACGGGTGCGTTCCGGCGTGAAGGCCAGCGAAGCGCGCGCGGATGCCGCGAAGGCGAACTACCAGCGCACCGTGCTGCGTGCGCTGGAAGATGTCGACAACGCCCTGGTCGGCTACAACCGGCAACGCGAACGCGTGCAGAAGCTGGACGAACAGGCCACCCAGAGCACGCGCGCGGCGGACCTGGCCAAAATCCGCTACGACGCCGGCGCCACCGACTACCTCGAACTGCTCGATGCGCAGCGTACCCAGCTCAGCGCCGAGGACCAGCTGGCCGAAGCCGAAGCCGGCATCAACCTGCAGGCGATCGCGCTGTACAAGGCACTCGGCGGTGGCTGGCAGGCCTGCGGCGACGAACACTGCAGCCAGGTGGCCAGCCCGCCATGAACGCCGCGGTCAGCACGATTCCCCGGCAGCGGCGCCACCGTTCGCTCGCCGTGGCGCCGCCGCTGGCGCAGCAGGTGGCGCTGGTCAGCGGCGCGAACCGCGGGCTCGGGCTGGAGGTGGTGCGCCAGCTCGGCGCCACCGGCATGACCGTGCTGCTCGGCGCGCGCGCACTCGCGCTCGGCGAACGCGCCGCGCGCAGCTTGCGTCGCGGCGGCGCCGATGTGGTCGCGCTGAAGCTGGACATCACCGCGCAGGCGGATATCGATGAAGCGGCACGCTACATCGAACAGACGTATGGACGGCTGGACGTCCTGGTCAACAATGCCGGCGCTCACTACGACGCGCGCGACCGGCCTTCGTCGGTCGCCATTGACGCCGTACGCGCGGCACTGGACACCAACCTGCTCGGCGCATGGCGCCTGAGCGAGGCGATGCTGCCGCTGATGCGCCGGCACGGCTACGGGCGCATCGTCAATGTCTCCAGCGGTTGCGGCTCGACCACGGTCGGCGGCGAAAGCTGCCCGGCCTACCGGGTCTCCAAGGCCGCGCTCAACACCTATACCCGCGCACTCGCCGCCGAACTGGACGGCAGCGGGATTTTGGTGAATGCGGTGTGTCCGGGCTGGGTCGCCACCGACATGGGTGGCGCCGGCGGACGTCCGGTCGCCGAAGGCGGCGCGGGCATCGTGTGGGCGGCCTGTCTACCCGAGCACGTCACCAGCACCGGGCACTTTTTCCGCGACCGCCAGCGTATCGCCTGGTGAGCACATCCGATTCGGGTATCCGCATGGAGACTTCACCAGGCCCGCCGCGCTACCCGTGCAGCGCGCACGAGCAGCGCGCCATCGTCGACGTGCGGTGTCCCGCCAGCAGCGATGCGCCCTAGCGCTGCACGATCACCGCGAACCAGTTCCAGCTGTGCACGCGCTCGGCGATCAGCTTGGTGCAGGTCAGCATCGGCACCGCCAGCAGCGC
>DAIMGD010000084.1:0-9310 GCA_036724165.1 Rhodanobacter sp. | reverse complement strand
CCAGCGGCAGCTTGCCGGCGAACTGGCTGGCCACCACGGTGGCCTCGAAATGCACGCCATCGGCGCCACTGACCTCGGCCCGCGCACCGGGCAGGCCGTTCTCGATCATTGCCTGGATGCGGGCTGAGTCCATCGGGGGGCTGTCCATGGGAAGCTTGAGTCGGCGAAAAGGCGGGATTCGGTCGCTTGTTGAATCCAACGCGCGGACTTATGACGTTAAAATACGAATGTGCCATGGTAATGGAATTCCGCTGGCACAGAAACGACAGTGACGGCCGAGCACCATCACCGGGCGCCGTCATGGTCGCTCCATGACGGCCATCAGATCCCTCTTACCCGAGCCCACATGAACGCACGCATCGCCCCCATCACCGCCATCGAGCTGAATCCGGATGCGATCGTGCGCAGCGCGCGCGCCGTCATCGCCACCGAAGCGGCAGCCATTCACGCGCTGGAGACCCGGATCGGACCGGAGTTCATCCAGGCATGTCGCCTGATCCTCGCCTGCAAGGGTCGCGTCATCGTCAGCGGAATGGGCAAGTCCGGGCATGTGGCGCGCAAGATCGCCGCCACCCTCGCCTCCACCGGCACGCCGGCGTTCTTTGTGCATCCGGGCGAAGCCAGCCACGGCGATCTGGGCATGATCCTGCCGCAGGACGTGGTGCTGACGCTGTCCTATTCCGGCGAGACCGACGAGTTGTTGTTCATCCTGCCGCTGATCAAGCGCCAGGGCATTCCACTGATCGCGATCACTGGCAAGCCGAGTTCTTCGCTGGCCACCCAGGCTGACGTGCATCTGGACGGCAGCATCTCCAGCGAAGCCTGCCCGCTCGGCCTGGCACCGACCACCAGCACCACCGCCGCGCTGGTGCTGGGTGACGCGCTGGCGATCGCCCTGCTGGAAGCCCGTGGTTTCACCTCGGACGACTTCGCCCGCTCGCACCCGGCCGGCAGCCTCGGTCGGCGCTTGCTGCTGCGCATCAGCGACGTGATGCACACTGGCGACGACGTGCCCAGGGTGGCACCGGATGCCAGCCTGACCGCAGCGCTGGTGGAAATGACCCGCAGGCATCTGGGCATGACCGCCGTGGTCGATGCCGAGCAGCGCCTGCTCGGCGTGTTCACCGACGGTGACTTGCGCCGCGCGCTGGACGATGAAGGCGTGGACCTGCGCGGCGTCACGGTGGCCGAACTGATGAACCGCGGCCCGAAGACGATCGGCGCCGACAAGCTCGCCGCAGAAGCGGCGCAGCTGATGGAAACGCATCAGATCCATGCCCTGCTGGTAGTCGACAACGAGCAACATGTGGTCGGCGCACTCAATATTCATGATCTGCTCCGTGCCCGCGTGGTCTGATTACCCTTCATCGCCACTCCGACACGAGTACCCCCGCAATCCATGTATCTGGCTGATCTCCCCGCCGACATCCTCGCCCGCGCCGCCAAGATCAAGCTGGCGGTGTTCGACGTGGACGGCACGCTGACCGATGGGCGCTTGTGGTATGCCGAAGACGGCCGCGAGACCAAGGTGTTCCATGTGCACGACGGACTCGGCCTGAAGCGGCTGCAGGCCAACGGCGTGCAGGTGGCGATCATCACCGCGCGGATCAGCCATGCGGTCGCCTTGCGCGCCGAGGAGCTGGATATCGCGCATGTGTACCAGGACCAGATGGACAAGCGTGCCTGCCTGCTGGAGCTTCTCGATGCACTGAGACTCACGCCCGAGCAGGCCGCCTTCATCGGCGACGATCTGCCCGATCTGCCGCCGATGCGCGTTGCCGGGCTGGCCGTGGCGGTAGCCAATGCGCACCCGTGGGTAATCGAGCAGACCCACTGGCAGACCAGCAAGCGCGGCGGCGAAGGAGCCGCACGCGAAGTGTGCGACCTGATCCTGCACGCACAAGGCAAGCTGGATGCCGAACAGGAGCGTTGGCAGTGACTCCGCGTCTGTGGCTGCGCGACCGGCGCCTGCCGGTCGCGATCATCGTGCTGGCGGTTGCCGCCGGCGTCGCCCAGCTGTTGCTGTGGTGGATGGGGCCGACCGCGAAGACCAGTGATTTTGTCGGTCCACCGCGCTCGGGCTATACCCTGACGAATGCCAAAATGACCGAATACGACGTCGATGGCCTGCCCAGTTTCCACCTGCAGGCGCCGCATCTCGAGCGGCGGGAAGGTGATGAGTCGCTGTACCTCAACTCGCCGACCTTCCAGCTTCCGGCCAAGCAGCCCGGCTTGCCCGAATGGCAAGGCCAGTCCCTGTATGGCTGGGTGAACAAGGGCGGCACCCTGCTCAAGTTGCAAGGTCCCGTCTACCTGCACCGGCCAGCCTTCGGCGACACCCCCGCAACGCAAATGCATACCTCTGAAGTCACCGCGTGGCCCAAGGAGAATCGCCTGGAAACTGCTGCTCCGGCGCAGATCATCCAGGGAGGCTCTACAATCCGCGGGATCGGCATGCGTGCCAATCTCACCAACAAGCACCTGGAGTTGCTCGATGATGTCCACAGCACGTTCATGCCAAGCAAGCGCCATTAAGCTGGCTTTGTTCGGTCTCGGCCTGCTGGCGATGCAGCCCGCGCTGGCGCGCCAGGACGACCGCGAGCAGCCGGCCAATATCCAGTCAAAATCATTCGATGGCACCCAGTCGGCGAATGGCATCATCATCTACACGGACAGGGTGCTGCTCACCCAGGGCACGCTGAAGGCCACCGGTGCGCTGGCCAAGGCCTACCTGAACGCCGACAACAGCGTCACGCGCGTCGTGATCACCGGCAGCCCTGCCCATATCGAGCAGCTCGACGACAGCGGCAACCTGATGCAGGGCGACGCCGCTACCATCGACTACGACAACGTCAAGCAGATCGCCGTGCTCACCGGCAACGCGGTGGTCAGGCAGAAGGGGCGCGGTGAGGCCCATGGCGACAAGCTCACCTACAACACCCAGACCAGCCAGATGAGCGGCGAAAGCGGTGGCGACGGGCTGGTGCACATGACCTTCCTGCCCAGGCCGAAACCGGCGGCCCAGCCCGCAGGCAAACCCGCAACCACCCCGCCCGTTCCGGCGCAGCCGGCTCCGGCGGCGGCGCAAAGCAGCCCGGCGCCAGCGCGGGAAAAACACTAACCCATGCTCTCCGCCGAAGGTCTGCAGAAAAGTTTCAAGGCACGCCAGGTGGTGCGGGATTTCGGTTTCTCGATCCGCGAGGGTGAGGTTGTCGGCCTGCTCGGCCCCAACGGCGCCGGCAAGACCACCTGCTTCTACATGGTGGTCGGGCTGATCGAGGCCGATGCCGGCACCATCAAACTGGACAAGCAGGACATCACCGGCCTGCCGATGCATTCACGCGCCAAGCTCGGCATCGGCTACCTGCCGCAGGAAGCGTCGGTGTTCCGGCGGCTCAGCGTGGCGGACAACATCATGGCGGTGCTGGAGCTGCGCGACGGCCTGAGCGCGCAGCAGCGCAGCGGCGAACTGGAAAGCCTGCTGGATGAACTGAAGATCGGGCACATCGCCGGGCAGAAAGGCATCAGCCTGTCCGGTGGCGAGCGCCGGCGGGTGGAGATTGCCCGTGCGCTGGCCGCGCAGCCACGTTACATGCTGCTGGATGAGCCGTTCGCCGGCGTCGACCCGATCTCGGTCGGCGAGATCCAGCGCATCGTGCGGCACCTGAAGGAACGCGGCATCGGCGTGCTGATCACCGACCACAACGTGCGCGAGACGCTGGGGATCTGCGACCGCGCCTACATCCTCAACGACGGCGAAGTGCTGTCCCGCGGCACGCCGGCGCATATCCTGGCCGACGAGAAGGTGCGCGAAGTCTACCTCGGCCGCGAATTCCGCCTCTGAGATACCTGTCGCGATTTCTTTCTTGTTCCTTGCGCAGCTATGGCTGCGCCTGCGGGCAAGCGTTAGGATGGCCGCGAGTTCCTTCGATCAGGCTGGCATGAAACCCGCACTGCAGTTTCGCCTTCATCAGCAGCTGACCCTGACGCCTCAACTGCAGCAGGCGATTCGTCTTTTGCAGCTGTCGCAACTGGAGCTTGAGGCCGAACTGCGGCAGATCGCCGAGAGCAACCCGCTGCTGGAGTTTGCCGAAGAAACCGACGACGCCGAGCCGGTCGACGACGACGTTGGCGACAGCGAATACGCAGGCACGGACAGTCCCAGTGCCGCCGCCGGCAGCGACAGCGACGGCAATGACGACGCCTCGGATTGGGCAGACGGCGGCGGCGTCGCTGAATCGCCGATCGATTTTTCCAGCAGCAGCGTCGGTGGCAACAGCAGCAGCATCGGTTCGCGCGGCGACGAGGATTTCGAGCCGCAGAACGCTGCGCCGGAGACCCTGCAGCAACACCTTCTGTGGCAACTCAACCTGGCATCGTTCAACTCGCGCCAGCACCTGATCGCCGCGGTACTGATCGATGCACTGAATGCCGATGGCTATCTGAGCGAAGGACTGGAAGCGGTGCTTGCCGCGTTACCGGCCAGCCTCAAGGCGAGCATCGACGAAATCGATGCGGTACGCCGCAAGTTGCAGGGCTTCGATCCTGCCGGCGTGGGCAGCCTGGACCTGCGCGATTGCCTGCGCGTGCAACTGGAACAGTTCCATCCGGACACGCCGCATCGCGAACTGGCGTTGCGCATGGTCGATGGCGAACTGGAGCTGCTCGCGCGCAACGATATCGCCCGGCTCGCGCGCCGCCTGCATGCCAGCGAAGACGATGTCGCCGCCGCCGCCGTCCTGATCCGCAGTCTCGATCCGCGCCCGGGTGCCGCACTGGACGCCACCCCCGTCGAATACGTTGCACCGGACGTCTACGCACTGCGTGACGGCAGCCGCTGGCGGGTCAGCCTGAATGCGGATGCGCAGCCGCGCTTGGGTCTGAACCAGCATTATTGCGGCCTGATCGCGCGCGCGCGCGGCGAAGACGCCAGCTGGATGCGCGGCCAGTTGCAGGAAGCGCGCTGGCTGATCAAGAGCCTGGAATCACGCGCCGAGACCCTGCTCAAGGTGGCCGAGGCGATCGTGCGCCGGCAGAGTGCGTTCCTCGATTACGGTCCTGAAGCGATGCATCCGCTGGTGCTGCGCGAAGTGGCCGAGGAAGTGGGCATGCATGAGTCGACCATCTCACGCGTCACTACCCGCAAGTATCTCCACACACCGCGCGGCACTTTCGAACTGAAGTATTTCTTTTCCAGCGGCGTCTCCACCGAGGATGGCGGCAGCGCCTCGGCCACGGCCATCCAGGCCATGCTGCGCAAGCTGATCGGCACCGAGGATGCGCGCAAGCCGCTTTCCGACCAGGCGATCGCCGAGGAGCTGAAACGCAAGGGCATTCAAGTGGCACGGCGCACCGTCGCAAAATATCGTGAGGGGCTGCGCATTCCCAGTTCCAGCGAACGTCAGCGCGCCAGCTGAGCTGTTGCGAGCATGGATGCGGGAACTTGGTTGAGGCAAAAACGTCCATATACCTGTACACAATGATTGACGATGTGCCGCTGCCACGCCGGCCACGGCACACCGACCCCGCCGCCCAAAAAGCGGCACTGCACCAGAGGAGGCGCCCCATGCAATTCCAACTCAGCGGCCAGCAGATTGAAGTGACCCAGGCTCTGCGCGACCACGCCACCGCCAAGCTCGACCGCTTGACCCGCCTCGACGAGAAGCTGATCAGCCTCGCCATCGTTTTATCCGTCGACAAGCTCCAGCAATGTGCCGAAGGCACGATGGGCGTCAACGGCGCCACCCTGCATGCCGAGGCCGCCGAGGCCGACATGTATGCCTCCATCGACGTGGTATTCGACAAGCTGGTCGGCCAGCTGCGCAAGCACCGCGAAAAAGTCAGTGACAAGCATCAGCACGAAGCGCGCGAAGCGCGCCTGTACGGCTGACCTCTCTGACCACGGGCCGTCTGATGCCAGGCGGCCCTCTTCACCTTCTTTCCGAAAGCGCGTAACCACCCAAGCTGGCACAATGCTCACGATGCCGCAGATGCCCGCCGGGCTCACCATGCGGCACAAGGGATCTTCGCTTGGACCGGATCAGCGCGCGACAACTCTACGACGGCGTCCACGAACGCATGGCCCTGCGCTGGGTATCGGGCATGCGCGGGGAATCGCGCGTGCTCGCACCCGGCGCGACCCAGGCACGTCGACCTTCGCTGATCGGCTACCTCAACGTCATCTATCCGAACAAGATCCAGATCATCGGCACCGAGGAGCTGAACTTCCTCGACGCGCTCGACTCGCGCCAGCGCTGGGAGGTGATGCACAAGATCGCCGCCTACCAGCCGGTCGCGCTGATCGTGACCAAGGACCAGCCGGTACCGGCCGACCTGCGCGAGGTCGCCGAGGAAACCAACACGCCGCTGTGGATCAGCCCCAAGCGCGGCCACGAGTTGCTGACCTACATGCAATACCACCTGGCGCGCATGCTGGCCTCGAAGACGACCCTGCATGGCGTGTTCCTGGAAGTGTTCTCGATCGGCGTGCTGATCACCGGCGAGGCCGGTTCGGGCAAGAGCGAGCTGGCGCTGGAACTGATCAGCCGCGGCCACCGACTGGTCGCCGACGACGCCACCGAATTCACCCTGATTGCACCGGACGTGATCGACGGCAGCTGTCCCGAACTGCTGCAGGACCTGCTCGAAGTGCGCGGACTGGGCGTGCTCAACGTACGCGAGATGTTTGGCCACATGTCGGTCAAACCGTCCAAGTACCTGCGGCTGGTGATCCACCTCAAACCGATGCGCGACGGTGAAGGCAATCCTGATTACACCGGGGACGCGTTGACCCGGCTCACCGGGGACATCGGTCATCGTGAGATCTTCGACGTGCCGGTGCCGATGATCACCATCCCGGTGGCGCCGGGGCGCAACCTGGCGGTGCTGGTCGAGGCGGCGGTGCGCAGCCATGCGCTGAAGAGCAAGGGCATCGATCCGGCGCAGACCTTCATCGACCGCCAGGCACACCAGTTGCGCCGACTGCCTCCATGGTGAACGCATGAACGAACACGACACTCCCGTACCCGACCCGCTGGCCGATCCACGCGCGATCCACCTGATCGTGCTCACCGGCATGTCCGGCGGCGGCAAGACGGTGGCGCTGCGCGCGCTGGAGGACCTGGAGTTCTATTGCGTCGACAACCTGCCGTCGGTGTTGCTGCCGCAACTGGTCGACACCGCCACCCGTGGTCGGGGTGGACGTGCGCAATACCGGCGAGGATTTTCAGCACATGCCGCAGGTGCTGTCCGAGCTGGCCGCGGCGGGGGTGCGGGTGCATCTGGTCTTCATCGACTGCCGCGACAGTGTCCTGATCAAGCGCTATTCGGAAACCCGCCGACGCCATCCGCTGGCAGCGCGCGATGTCTCGCTGCCGGATGCCATTGCGCAGGAGCGCCGCCTGCTGCGGCCCCTGGCTGCCATCGCCGAGCAGGTGATCGATTCCAGCGAGTTGAATGTGCACCAGCTGCGGCGCCTGGTGGCGACCGGTTTTGCGCAGGCCACCAAGGGATTGACCCTGATGTTCCAGTCGTTTGCGTTCAAGCGCGGACTGCCGCTGGATGCGGACTTCGTGTTCGACGCGCGCTGCCTGCCGAATCCGCACTGGCAGGCCGACCTGCGGCCGCTGTCGGGAAAGGACGCGCCGGTGCGCAAGTTCCTCGATGCCGAGCCGCTGGTCGGCGAATACTTTGCCGACACCGCGCGCTGGCTGGATGCCTGGCTGCCGCGCTTCGAGCAGGACGACCGCAGCTATGTGACGATCTCGGTCGGCTGCACCGGCGGCCGGCATCGCTCGGTCTACCTGGTCGAGAAGCTCGCCGCGCACTATCGCGATCACCGCGAAGGCGTGCTCACCTTCCATCGCGAGCTGGAGTGAAGATCATGACTCTTGCATGCAGCACAGGTCGCCGGTCATGAGCGTCGGGGTGCTGTTGATGACGCACGAAGCGGTCGGCCAGGCACTGATCTCGGCCGCGCATCACGTGATGCCGAAGCTGCCGTTGCAGGTGGCGGCGGTGGAAATACCGCCACAATCCGATCCCGACGTGATGCGCACATTGACCGTGCGTCATGCGCGCGAGCTCGACCAGGGTGACGGCGTGCTGATACTGGCCGACCTGTATGGCGCCACGCCGTGCAACATCGGCCTGTCGCTCGCCGCGCTGGGCGTGCATCTTCGCTGTGTATCGGGACTCAACCTGCCGATGCTGCTGCGCGTACTCAACTATGCGGACAAACCACTGGACGAACTGGCCGAGATCGCAGCCAGCGGTGGCCGCGGGGGAATCTTCATCGACCATGCCTGACTTTAACTATGCTTGAGCAAGAGATCGTCGTTTCCAACAAGCTCGGCCTGCACGCCCGCGCCTCGGCCAAACTGGTGCAACTGGTGCATGGTTTCAAATCCACGGTGTGGCTGGTCAGCAAGGGGCGCGAAGTCAACGCACAAAGCATCATGGGCGTGATGATGCTGGCCGCCGGCATCGGTACCTCGCTGACCATTCGCGTCGACGGCCCGGACGAACAGACGGCGCTGAACGCGGTGGCCGAACTGTTCGAGCGCAAGTTCGACGAAGGAGCCTGATATGAGTGCGGGGAGCGGGGAACGGGGAACGAGGAACATGCGGGGCCGCGCAAGCGCTTCGCTCGCGGTCCCTTCGTGGCTCGTTCTGGCAGCACACAACGATGCATGTGTTCCCCGTTCCCTGGTCCCCGTTCGCGGCTCCGCAGGGAGCTGCAAATGAGGCATGTGCTCGCCGGCACGATTGCCGCCCGAGGCATGGCCCTCGGCCGCGCGCGACTGGTGCAGCCCAGTCGCTATACCGTCGATACCCGTCCGCTGGCCGAGCACGAGATCGAGGGCGAATTGCTGTTGCTGCATCGCGCACTGGATACCGCGCGGCAGGAGCTGCGCGAACTGCGCGGCAAGCTGCACGGCGCGCTGGCACGCGAAGTCAACGAGTTCATCGACGCGCACAGCCTGCTGCTGGATGACGCCGAATTGCTGCGCGGGCTGGACGACCTGGTGCGGATCGGCCACTACCGTCCGGGCGCCGCGCTGAAGAAGCAACGCGACCGCCTGTCCGCGGTGTTCGAGGCGATGGACGATCCCTACCTGCGCAGCCGCAAGGAGGACGTCGAGCAGGTGATCAATCGCGTCATCTCCGCGCTGCAGCGGCAGACCAGCCCGGAGGAACGCAAGCTCGCCGCGCGCGTGGGCGAGATCCTGATCGCCGACAGCATCGCGCCGGCCGACATGGCGCAACTGGCCGGCAACGGCCTGCTCGGCGTGGTCGCCAGTTCCGGCAG
>DAIMGD010000083.1:0-9372 GCA_036724165.1 Rhodanobacter sp. | reverse complement strand
GCTCGTCGGCGAACAGCACGCGCGGGCCATGCACGAACGCGCGGGCGATCGCCACGCGCTGCTGCTCGCCACCGGAAAGTTGCGCCGGATAATGCTTTCGGCGTGCGCCCAGGCCCACCGCATCGAGTGCTGCGCGCGCGCGCGCGCGGGCGTCGGCGCTGCCTTCCAGCTCCAGCGGCAACATCACGTTTTCCTCGGCGGTCAGCGCAGGCAGCAGATGGAACGACTGGAACACGAAGCCGACCAGTCGCCGGCGCAGGTCGGCACGCGCCTCTTCATCGAGCCGCTCAAGCGGGTGGCCGTCCAGCTGGATGCTGCCGGCATTCGGGGTATCCAGCCCCGCCAGCAAGCCGAGCAGGGTGGTCTTGCCGGAGCCCGAGGCGCCGACGATGGCAAAGCTTTCACCCGGCAGGATCTGCAGGCTGACCTCGCGCAGGATGTCGAGTCTTCCCTCGGGACCGCTGACCGACTTGCTAACATCGCAGGCCTCAAGAAGAGGACGGGAAGGATCACTCATGCGTCGATGCCTTTGGCTGTTGGTACTTCTGTGTGGCATCGGCAGTGCCGAAGCGGCGCCACCGAAAACCGTGCTGGTGCTGGGTGATTCGCTATCCGCCGCGCACAACATACCGATCGAGTCCGGCTGGGTGCATCTGCTGGATGCGCGTCTTGGCAAGATGGTGCCGAAGTGGACGGCGGTCAATGCCAGCATCAGCGGCGAGACCTCGCTGAGTGGACGCAACCGGCTGCCAGTGCTGCTGCGGAAATACCACCCGACGGTGCTGGTGCTGGAGCTGGGCGCCAATGATGGCCTGCAGGGACTGCCGCTGCCGGCCTTGCGCGACAACCTGACGGCGATGATCGACTTGGCGCAGCAGGCGAAAGTGCGGGTGCTGCTGTTGGGCATCGAGCTGCCGGTGAATTACGGCCCGCAGTATCGCGATGGCCTGCGAGCGATCTACGCCGATCTGGCCCGCACCCGGCATGCCGCGCTGGTGCCGTTCCTGCTCGATGGGGTGGCGCTCGATCCGGCGTTGATGCAGGAAGATGGCCTGCACCCGCTGGCCAGTGCCGAGCCGAAGGTGCTGGAGACGGTGTGGCGCCAGCTGCAACCACTGCTGGATTGAACGGCGCGGCTAACCAAACATTTTCTGAATCAGCTGTCGTCATTTCACATTACGCTCACCCCGCAGGCGTTTAGCTCTTCACAAATGTGAAGCCCAACAGGTGAGGACGATATGACCGTACATGACGAGCAATCCGGGTTGATTCTTCTGGTCGAGGACAATCGCCAGATTGCCGAGATGGTGGGCGAGTTTCTCGAGCGCCGCGGTTACTCCGTCGACTACGCGGCGGATGGCGTCAGCGGCCTGCATCTGGCGGTGTCCAACAGCTACGACGTGATCGTGCTGGATCTGATGCTGCCCGGCCTGGATGGGCTGGAAGTCTGCCGCAAGCTGCGCAAGGAGGCCAAGAAATCCACGCCGGTCTTGATGCTGACGGCACGCGACACGCTGGAAGACAAGTTGGTGGGTCTGGAAGCGGGCGCCGACGATTACCTGGTCAAGCCCTTCGAGGTGCGCGAGCTGGAGGCTCGGCTGCGCGCGCTGATCCGTCGCGATCGTCGTCAGGTTTCGACCGAAGTGCTTACCGTGGGCGACATGACGCTGGATACCGCGACCTTGCGGCTGACCCGCGAAGGCCAGGAATTGATCGTGTCGCCGATCGGACTGAAGCTGCTGGCGATCCTGATGCGCGAGTCGCCGCGGGTGGTCAGCCGGCGCGATATCGAGCGCGAGATCTGGGGCGACACGCTGCCCGATTCGGATACCTTGCGTTCGCATCTGTACAACCTGCGTCGGGTTATCGACAAACCCTTCGCACGACCCCTGCTACACACGATCCATTCAGCCGGTTATCGCCTTGCAGATCTCGAATCGGAGGTGGCATCGACTGCCCAGACAGTTTGAGACTCGAACGGCGAAGCTGATGGATAGCAAGGTCAAGACAGCAGCACTCACGTTTCCCGAGGGTGCTTTTCGACGGCGCACCAGCTGGGTGTTCGGTCTGCAGTTCGTGGCCGTGGCGATCGTCTGCGTGATGGGCATCTACGACGTGGCGCCGCTGGTGGCGGTGATGGCGGTCATCGTGATCACCACCGTGCTGGCGTGGCTGGCCACGCAGCGCGAGTGGCGCCCGGTAAGCGCGCTGGCAAAACTTATGTGCGGCTGGGAGGGCGGACAGGAAGGCGACCCGGATACGCTGCAGCCGGAACGGCTGTCCCGCCATACCGACGCCGATATCGCTTCGCTGGCGCGCGGCCTGCATGGCTTTGCCACCCGGATTGCCGGCTACAACCAGCGCGAGCGCAACTTCACCCGCGACGCCAGCCATGAACTGCGCAGCCCGCTAACGGTCATCAAGATGTCGGTGGACATGCTGGCAGACGAAGACTGCATCAGCGATTTCGGCGGACGTTCGGTGCGGCGTATCCAGCGCGCGGCCCGCGAGATGGAGGCGCTGGTCGAGGCCTTGCTGATCCTGGCACGCGAATCCGACAACGGCGCCGACAACGAACGCTTCATCGTCAACGAAGTGGTGCTGCACGAGCTGGAGTCAGCGCGCGAGCTGCTGGTCGGGCGGCCGATCGAGCTGCAACTGGAAGAACCTGCACGCTTTGCGATACAGGGTTCCCGACAGGTATTTTCAGTGCTGTGCTGGCAACTGATCCGCAACGCATGCCAGCAGACCGAACAGGGTCGCGTGGTCATCACGGTGCTGCCGGGCATCGTGGCCGTGAGCAATCATGCGACACCCCAAACGACGTTCGATGCGTCCCGTCCGCTGCGCGCGCACGGTGCCGACCGGCACGGCTTCGAACTGGCGATTGCCCAGCGGATCAGCGACCGCTTTGCGTGGCCGCTGGAGCTGCAGACGATTGCCGGCCAGGAAAACATCGCCCGCATCCGGTTCCCGCATCCACTGCCGGCCGAAGCCTGAGTCGACAAGGCTGGATCACCGACCATCTGTCCCTGAACTCAGCGCTGCAACACCGGATCCACCGCGAACTCGCAGCCGGTTTTGGCTTTCACGTCATCAAGGCTGACGCCTTCGTTGAGCTCGATCAGCAGCAGCCCCTGACCCTTGTTGACCTTGAACACGCACAGGTCGGTGATGATCAGGTCGACCACCTGCTTGCCGGTCAGTGGCAGTTCGCATTCGGTGCGGATCTTCGGTGTGCCGTCCTTCGCGTTGTGCTCCATCAGCACCACCACGCGCTTGACGCCGCTGACCAGATCCATCGCGCCGCCCGGACCTTTCACCATCTTGCCCGGTACCATCCAGTTCGCCAGATCGCCGTGTGCGGAGACTTCCAGGCCGCCGAGGATCGAGAGATCGATGTGGCCGCCGCGAATCATCGCGAACGACTCGGCGCTGGAGAAGAAACTCGAGCCGGGCAGGGTGGTGATGGTCTGCTTGCCGGCGTTGATCAGGTCGGGATCGATGTTGTCTTCGCTCGGGAACGGACCGATGCCGAGCAGGCCGTTCTCCGATTGCAGGGTGACGTTGACGCCGTCGGGAATGTAGTTCGCCACCATCGTCGGAATGCCGATGCCGAGGTTGACGTAGAAGCCGTCTTGCAGCTCCTGCGCGGCACGTTTGGCCATCGCCACGCGGATCGGACTTTCCTTGCCGCCGATCACGCCGGCGACGGTGCGGAATTCGATCCGCTTCTCGTACTTCGCACCCTGCACGATGCGGTCGACGTAGATGCCCGGCACATGCACGCCATCCGGGTCGATCGAGCCGACCGGCACCAGTTCCTCGACTTCGGCCACGCAGATCCTGCCGCAGGTGGCGATCATCGGGTTGAAGTTGCGCGCGGTCTCGTGGAACACCAGGTTGCCGTGGGCGTCGCCCTTCCACGCCTTGACGATCGACAGGTCGGCGTGGATCGCCTCTTCCAGCACGTATTCCCGGTCGCCGAAGACCTTGGTCTCCTTGCCTTCGGCCAGCTTGGTGCCGAAGCCGGTGCGCGTGTAGAAACCGGGGATGCCCGCGCCGCCGGCGCGCAGCTTCTCGGCCAGCGTGCCCTGCGGGGTCAGGTGCAGTTCCAGTTCGCCGGCCAGCACCTGCCGCTCGAACTCCTTGTTCTCGCCCACGTAGGACGCGAACACCCGTTTCACCTGATGCGTCTTCAGCAGCGGACCCATGCCGAAATCGTCCACGCCGGCGTTGTTGCCGACGATGGTCAGGCCCCTGGTGCCGGCTTCCAGCAGCGCGCCGATCAGGTTCTCGGGAATGCCGCACAGACCGAAGCCGCCCGCGGCGATCGTCATGCCATCGACCAGCAGACCGTCGAGGGCTTTCGCCGCGCTTGCAAACACCTTGTCCATTGCCGTGCCTTCCTGCAGGGAGAGTGAGCTGCCAAGCATACGACGGATTGCTGCGTGGCCGTGTTGTACGAAGGTCGCAGCCCATGCCTCCGATATGGCTATTTGCGTCAAACACAGGCGCCCCGAAGCCTTCGGTTCGCCCTGAGCGTCGGCCGCGGAAACGGCCAAAGTCGAAGGGTGCTTCGGCGGCACTTCGACTTCGGCGTCCTGTGGACGCCTACGCCCAGTACGAACGGATGAGGCGGCGGGTGTTGCGTGGCGGAGGCTTGACGCCATCATTTACGCGTGTAAACATCAATCCACTTACGCGTGTAAACGGTGACCCATGGCAATCAGCGAAGCGGAAGCGGTGGTGATGGATGTGCTTTGGCGCGAGGCGCCGCGCAGCGCCGAGGAGATCCTCGCCGAGGTCGGCCCGATGCAGAACTGGCAGGAGGGCACGGTGAAATCCCTGCTCAACCGCTTGTTGCGGAAAAAAGCCGTGCACGCCGAGCGCGATGGTCGCCGTTATCTGTACACGCCGCTGCTGAAGCGCGAGCAGTACGTCCAGCAGGAGAGCAAGGGCCTGCTCGATCGCCTGTTCGGTGGCCGTGTGGCACCACTGGTCGCGCATTTCTCCGAGCAGCGCAAGTTGTCGAAGAAGGACATTGCCGAGCTGCGCAAGCTGCTCAAGGAGCTTGACGATGAGCAGTCTTGAATTGATGGCGATTGACGGAATCGGGCGAGGCTGGTTGCTGACCCTCGCGTTCACAGCCGCCGTACTGGTCGTGGTCGCGCTGCGCAAACCGTGCCGCCGATTGTTCGGTGCCGAGCGGGCGTTCCAGCTATGGCTGCTGCCGCCGTTGGCGATGCTGGCCAGTCAGTTACCGCATGTTGTCGCTGTACAAGTCACAGTGCTATCGCCTGTCGTGCTCACGATCACCTCGGTGGCTGGGGCACTGTCGTCAGATGTCGCGAATTCGAGTGCAATCGACTGGCGTACCTGCGTGGTGTTGATTTGGCTCGCCGGCATCGTGATCAGCTTTTTGCTGGCCGCGTTCGTGCAATCACGCTACAGCGCCCATTTACGTGGAGCCACACCGGTTGTCGGCGTGTCATCGCGCTGGCCCGTATTGCGCGCTGCTGGTGTAGATGTCGGGCCGGCGCTGGTCGGTGCATGGCGAGTCCGCATCGTATTGCCAGCCGATTTCGAGCAGCGTTACGACGCCAGCGAGCGTGCGCTGATCCTTGCCCATGAGGCCATGCATGCGCGTCGGCATGACGGCTGGTGGTGCCTGCTCGCGCAAACCGTCATCGCCATGTTCTGGTTCCACCCGCTGGCATGGCTGACGCTTGGTGCATTTCGCCACGATCAGGAGCTGGCCTGCGACGCCGCCGTGCTGCGCGAGCACGGCACGCAACGCCGCAGCTATGCGAATGCGATGTTAAAGACGCAGTCGGCAGCGTTCGCCCTGCCGGTCGGCTGTACCTGGTCACCTCGTCATCCCGTCACGGAGCGTATTGCCATGTTGAAATTGCCTGGCCCCAGCCGTAACCGCAGCATATTTGGCATGCTGATTGTTTCTATCCTGATAGTCGCAGTGAGCGGCATGGCGTACGCCGCAGGTCAGCGGCCAGCAAGACAGATTCAGCCGGACCATGCAGGGGCAGTGGGTCGCTATACGCTCAAGCTGGTGCTGAGCGTGGACGGCCAGCCCGCCCATCTGCAAGCCACAAGCTGCCTGAAATCCGGCGAGTACTACACCGATACCCAGACGGCCATCGGCATGCTTCCCCCTTGGCACGATCGCTACACCGTAGTGCCAGCGGAGCATGGCTTGCTGGAGGTACAGGCCGAGTTGAGCGGCGGCTCATTGCCCAAGCCTGTCTACCCCAAGCTCCGTACTTTGTCAGGACAGATGGCGACGATCCAGGTGGGCCAGAAGGTGGAAGGCAAGGACGGCAAGGTATTGGAGGACCACACCATCAAAATTGATCTGACGCCAAGCGCGGGATGCTGAGCACCTGCGGTGTCGCTCGTTATACTCGCCCCAATGCCTTCGGGAGAGTCATGTGAAGCCTCACCGCTTGTTCGTTATCCTTGCCACCCTCGGAATCACCAGCATGATCCACGCCGCCGTCTCGCCCGTGCTGGTGATCCACGGCGGCGCTGGGGTGATCCGGCGCGACATGACGCCGGCGAAGGAAAAGGCCGTGCGCGCGGCGATGACGCTGGCGCTGCGGAGCGGGTACGCCCAGCTCAAGGCGGGCAAGCCGGCGCTGGATGCGGTGACCGCGGCGATCGTCGTGCTGGAGGACGATCCGAACTTCAACGCGGGCAAGGGCTCGGTGTTTACCCACGACGGCAAGAACGAACTGGACGCGGCGATCATGGACGGCAATACCCTGCGCGCCGGTGCCGTGGCGGACGTGCAGCGGGTAAAGAATCCGATCCTGCTGGCGCGGGCGGTGATGGAGCATTCGCCGCATGTGATGCTGGCTGGCGACGGCGCCGAGGAATTCGCCAAGGAGCAGGGCATCGACCTGGTCGACCCTGCGTACTTCCATACCGAGGAACGCTGGCAACAGTTGCAGAAGGCGTTGAAGGAAGACGCGGCGAAGAAGCCCCATGCGGACGTCGAGACGGCCAAACACTTCGGCACGGTCGGCGCGGTGGCGCTGGATGCCGACGGCCACCTCGCGGCCGGCACCTCCACTGGCGGCATGACCGACAAGCGCTGGGGGCGCATCGGCGATTCGCCGATCATCGGCGCCGGCACCTATGCGAATTCCGGTTGTGCGGTGTCCGGTACCGGCTGGGGCGAGTACTACATGCGGACTGTCGCCGCGCACGAGATCTGCATGATGGTGACGCAGATGCGTGTGCCGCTGAAGCGTGCCGCCGCGCAGGTAATCAACCAGGAAATCCCGTCGATGGGTGGCAACGGTGGCGCGATCGCGCTGGATGCGGACGGCCATATCGCGATCCCGTTCAATACCGACGGCATGTATCGCGGCTGGATCGGCGCCGATGGCGTGCCGCATGTGGCGATCTATGGCGATGAAGACGACGGCATCGTCGAGCCGCCGGCGCCGGCCGACAGCGTCGCGCAACCGTGATGTGGGCGCGGTGCTCATCCGCATGCACTCGCGATGCCTTGGGGCCTCGGCTGCTCATCCTGGGCTGAAGTGCCTGCCGCGCCGAGTGCAGCCGGATCAGTCGTCGCGCTCTGGCCGTTCACGTACCGGATGCTTGCTCAGCTTGCGTTGCAGTGTGCGGCGATGCATGCCGAGCCGGCGCGCGGTTTCGGAGATGTTGCCGTCGCATTCGGTCAGCACGCGATGGATGTGTTCCCACTCCAGCCGGCGCAGCGCCAGGGGTGCCTCGGGGGTGTCCGGCAGATCATTGTCGTCGCCTTCCGCGTTGTCGCCGTCGAGCAGTGCGCGTACCACCGCATCGGCATCGACCGGTTTGGCCAGGTAGTCGTGTGCGCCGCGCTTGATCGCTTCCACCGCGGTGGCGATCGAGGCGTAGCCGGTGAGCAGCAGTACGCGAATATCGGGCACCAGCACATGCAGTTCGGGGATCAGGCGCAGCCCGTTTTCCTCGCCCAGTTTGAGATCGAGCACGCAGTAACGGGGATGGTGCCGGCGCGTGAGTGCGCGCGCTTCGTCGAAGTTGCTGGCGGTGATGACCTCGAAGCCGCGCGAGCCGAGCACGCGACCCAGCACGCGAACGAAGGTGACATCGTCGTCGACCAGCAGCAGCGGGCGCGTTGTGGCGGCTTGGGGCAACTCGGTCATCGCGATGTTTCCTGAAAAAAGTGGATCGGCGCCCCATTCTTGCCGGATGCGACGAGGCTTGCACGCCCGGCGGGACAGGGCAGTGAACTCATGGCTCGGCGATCACCGCCAGCGGCAGACGCAGGCACACCTCGGCACCGTGTTCGGTATTGCTGGCGATCAGTTCACCGTTCAGACGCTCGGCGGTGGCCTCGGCCAGCGCCAGGCCAAGGCCGAGGCCGGTCTGCTTTTGTGACTGTCCGAGCATCACCAGTGAACTGGTGGCGGCGAAACCCGGGCCGCGGTCGCGCACGCTCAACTGCAGCCAGCCAGCATCGCGCGACACCTGCAACGCCACCGCGTGGGAGCCACGACTCTGCGAGGCATCGACCGCATTGTTGAGCAGGTTGAGTACTGCGTGACGCAGCCCCGGCGGCGTGCGCAGCATGGTCTGCGCGGTGCCCTCGTCCAGCGTCAGAATCAGCTCGGCGTCGGGCCGCAGCAGCTGGAAGCGCTCGGTGCAGCTGTGGACGAACTGCGCCACGCTGAGCCGTTCCGGTTCTTGCGACAACTGGGCTTTGCCGAACGCGACCATCTCGCGCAGGATCGTGCGGCAGCGATCGACCTGGCCTTCCAGCAGTTCCAGATCCTCGGCCAGCAAGGCATCGCCGGAGTGCTCGCGGCGCAGCTCGGGCAGCAGCGTGCGCATCGTCGACAGCGGCGTGTTGAGTTCGTGCGCGGCACCGGCGGCCTGGGTGGCGATCGCCAGGATGCCTTCGTCGCGCAGCGCGCGTTCGCGCACCCGCTGTACTTCCAGTTGCTGCAGGCGCAGCGCATGCGCCAGCCGGTTGATGAAAAACCCCAGCAGCAGGGCGCTGATCACGAAGTTCACGCCCATGCCGGCGACATGCAGCGAGAAGCCGCCATGCGATTCGTCGTGCATCGGCATCGGCAACGGCACATGCCAGTACAGCAGGGCCAGATAGGCGATGCCCGCAAGCGCGGACACCGCCAGGAGCGCGCGGACCGACAACGCCGCCGCGCTCAGCGCGATCGGTACCAGCAGCAGGGTGATGAACGGGTTGCTGGCACCGCCGGTGAAATACAGCAGGTAGCCGAGTACCAGTGTGTCGGCGGCGATGTGGCCGATGGTTTCCCATTCGCGCACCGGCCACGGTTGCCGCAGCCGCCAGGCCGCGAATACCGAAAACAC
>DAIMGD010000082.1:0-9406 GCA_036724165.1 Rhodanobacter sp. | reverse complement strand
CGCCGGAACTGATCGAGCGGCTGCTCGATGGCGTGCGTGAGCGTCTGCCGCTGGCCAGCGATGCCGAGATCACCCTGGAGACCAATCCGGGCACGGTCGAGCACGGTCGTTTCGACGGTTATCTGGCCGCCGGTATCAATCGCATTTCCTTCGGCGTGCAGAGCTTCGACGACGACAAGCTGCAGCGGCTCGGCCGCATCCATTCGGCCAGCGAAGCGGAAGCCGCGGTGAAGTCGGCGCAGGACGCCGGCTACGCCAACATCAACCTCGACCTGATGTACGCGCTGCCGCAGCAGACCCTGGACGGTGCGCTGGCCGATGTGGAACGCGCGGTCGCGCTGCAGCCCACGCATATCTCGCACTATCAGCTGACGCTGGAACCGAACACCGCGTTCGCCGCCAACCCGCCGCCACTGCCGGACGACGACCACGCCTGGGCGATGCAGGAAGCCTGCGAAGCACGGCTGGCCAGCGCGGGTTACGCTCAGTACGAAATCTCCGCCTACGCCCGACCCGATCGGCGCTGCACGCACAATCTCAACTACTGGCGCTTCGGCGATTACCTGGGCATCGGTGCCGGCGCGCACGGCAAGCTCAGCGATGCGGCCAGCGGCCAGGTCCAGCGTCGCTGGAAAACCCGTCTCCCGCGCTCCTACATGGAAGCGGCGGGCGGGCCGGCGCGGATCGGCGGCGGCAGCGTGGTCGACCTGGCCGAACTGCCGTTCGAGTACATGCTGAATGCGTTGCGGCTGGTCGATGGCGTGCCACTAGCCGACTTTGCCCAGCGAACCGGCCTGCCCGCCGAGCGCATCGCCGCCGCCCTCGCCGCGGCACGCCAGCGCGGCTGGCTGCACGACGATCGGGAGCGGCTGCATACCACCGCGCTGGGGCAGCGTTTTCTCAACGATGTGATCGCCAGCTTTCTCGATTGAAGCCGCTCTCCGGCAGCCATGGCATCCCTGTCACAACCAGCATAAACTTCAGACTCCGGGGGAACTACAGGCTCTTTGCATGGATGTCGAACAGGATCGACGTCGTTCGCTTGCGTCCCAGCAGTCCACTCGCCTTGCCAGCGGACGCTGGCCGGCACGCGCGCAACGGTTGCTTGAGACCAGCTATACGCTGTGCGTGGAGGGACTGCATGAGCCGTTGCGGCGATGCCTGAGTGAGTTCGAGCAGCAGCTGTTCGCACTGGCCGAACGTGCGCGCCTGCCGATGGAGCAGCAGGATCTGTTCGCCAGCCGGCACCGCGTGCTGCAGGATCGAGCCAGCTTCGAGCAACGTTTCATGGAGCAGCTCGGTGCCGCATTCGATCGCATCGATGCCGCCGCAGCCGCGCCGACCTCCACGCCCAGCGGCGTAAAACCTTGGCATTCGCTTGAACTGCTCGATCCGGTCGAGCAGGAAGTGAGCATGGCGGTCGAGCAGTTGGGCGCGCGCGGCGAGGTGCGCCACAGCAGCGTGCTTTACGAACTGGGCTTCCGGCTGGCCGTATTGATCGGCGCGCCACCGCTGGAGGGTGATGCGCTGCCCGTCGGGCCACATGCATTGGCAAAGGCACTCAACCAGGCCAGTGTCGAACTGGAGCTGCCGCTGCAGCATCACCTGCTGTTGCTGCAAAGTTTTGACCACTGGCTGATCCAGTCACTGGCCGTGCTGTACGACACCATCAATGCGCGCTTGCTGGCCGACGGCATCCTGCCGCAGTTGCGCAGCATTCCGGTTCTGCGGCACATCAGCAACCGGCCACGCCCGGCCACGCCTGAGGCAGCAGCGACGGCCGAGCCGGCGCCACACGCCAGTGCCGCTGCAACCTCGTCGGGCGGTTCCATCGAAGTACTGGAATCACTGCGTGACCTGCTGGCACAGCGACGCGCTGGCCACAGCAACGCCAGCGGCACCGCAGACGACCGCGCGGCCAGCACCGACGAACTGCAGGCGGCGCTGGGAGCACTGCAGCAGCATCTGGTCCACGTCACCGACCAGGCCAGCCGCGAACTGCGCAGCGCCCAGCGGTTGCGCGAGGAATTGCTGGCCCAGCTCAACCTCGGCACCCCCAGTGGGGCGCCGCGCACCCAGTTGACCGGTGAACAGGGCGACACCGTGGAACTGGTGGCCATGCTGTTCGAACAGCTCGGCCAGCAACTTCAAACGGGCGGCAGTGCGCACGCCCTGCTGGGCAACCTGCAACTGCCGGTGCTGAGCATGGCAGTCGCCGACCAGGGCTTTTTCGAAAAGCGCGAACACCCCGCGCGGAAATTGTTGGACACGGTGACCGCCGCCGCCAACGACTGGCTCGACGGCAGCGATGACGAGAGCAATCGCCCGTTGGCGATCAAGCTCGAGCAACTGGTCACCCGCGCCAGTCAGGAACCGCCCAGCGCCGGCCTGTACACCTCGCTGCTGGCGGACATCGAGCACCATCTGGCCCTGCTCAGCCGCAAGGCACAGGCTGCCGAACGTCGTCATGTGGAAGCCGCGCAAGGTCGCGATCGGCTGGATCAGGCACGCCGGCGCGCTGGCGAATTGATGGCCCAACGCTTTGCACAGACGCCGCCGCGTGGCCTGTTGCGTGCCCTGCTGGATCGGGCATGGTCCGACGTGATGGCGCTGACCCTGCTGCGTCACGGCGAAGACAGCGAAGCCTTCACGGCACAGCTGACCATCACCGATCAACTGCTCGGCCGACTGCCGATCGATGATCGGCTGCAGTTGCAACAGGACGTCGAAAGCGGCCTGCAACAGATCGGCATGCATGCGGATGAGGCCGTACAGGTGGCCCAGCGTCTGCTTGGCGCGGGCAGTCCCGATCCGGCCGCGCACCTTCCCAGCGCCACCGACCTGGCGATGCGTCTGAAACAGCATCAGCGGCTGGGCGAACAGCACTCCACCCAGCATGAGCCGACAGCTACCCAGCCGGCGGCGGCACAGGTGCATGCGCAGGCACCGGAACCAAGCCCACGCGATCGGCGCATCGAGCAGCACCTGTGCCAATTGCCGTTTGGCAGCTGGTTCGAATTTATCGATCCGGCCAACGGGCAGATCACCCGGCGCAAGCTGGCCTGGTATTCGCCCATGACCGGCCACTGCCTGCTGGTCAGTCGGCGTGGCCAGCGCGGCGAGGAAATGAGCCTGGCGCAGTTGGCCCACGAAATCGCCAGCGGACGCGTATGTGAGGTGCCGACACAACGCGAGAGCCTGCTTGACCGTGCCTGGCGCGGCCTCACCGGCAGCCTGCGGCAATCCGCCGCTGCACGGCGTCCCACCCCGCAGGAGTCCGATCGTTGATGAACCCGCATGACAGCAGCAACCAGCGGCGTGCAGAGCGCAAGCGCGCCACCTTCACGGCGATCGTGAACGACGTGATCGGCGGGCAACCGATCGGTCATCTGGGCAATCTTTCCTGCACCGGCATGCTGCTGATCAGTTCGCAGGCGCCACGCAGCGAAGCGCTGTATCAGGTCAGCCTGGCCTTGCCGGCTGCGGGCCGCGCGCTGGTTGAGTCGCACCCGATCGAGATGGGCATCCAGGAGCAATGGCACGAAGCTGCCGCCAGCCCGGGGCAGATCTGGGCCGGTTACCGCATCGTGGCGATCAGCGATGAGGATGTCTCGCGGCTCGAAAGCTGGCTGGCGCAAGCCTGACACTGCGCTGGAAGTGTCGGCGCAGGCGCGCCATCATTTGCATCCGCCCTGCGCCATGTCACTCGAATCCGGGCGGTAACGGCCGCGCGCGTGATCCCGCACGGTGACCGGCCGGCATCGCGGCCGCGTCGCGCACCGACCTGCCGCAGCCAATGCCCGCTTCAAAGGAACCCGCATGCACGATCAACCCGTCGCCACGCTTTATCCCCAGCACCTGGCCACCTTGCGCGAACGCGCCGACAAGGCGCTCGTGCTCGGCGGCTTCGACCATCTGGTGATCGCCGCCGGCATGCCGCTGCGCAAGTTCCTCGACGATCAGGACTACCCTTTCGTGGTCAGTCCGCACTTCAAGCACTGGCTGCCGCTGATCGATGCCCCGGGCAGCTGGATCGCCTATACCCCGGGCAGCAAGCCGAAGCTGATCTTCCTGCAGCCGCGCGACTACTGGCATGTGGTGCCGCAGGCGCCGCAGGGTTACTGGGTGGAACACTTCGACATCAGCATCGTGCGCAGCGCGGCCGACGCGCTGGCCGAACTGCCCACCGGCCAGCGCGCGGTCGTCGCCGCCGCCTGCCCTGGCATGGATGGCATCGAGGCGAACAATCCGGCTGCCGTGCTTGATTGCCTGCACTGGCACCGCAGCTACAAGACACCGTACGAACTCGCGCTGATGCGCGAAGCCAGCCGCATCGGCACGCGCGCGCATCGCGCCGCCGAGCAGGCCTTCCGTGCCGGCGAAAGCGAGTTCGGCATCCACCTGGCCTACCTCGCTGCCGCGCGCCAGATCGATGCCGAGCTGCCTTACGCCAGCATCGTCGCCCTCAACGAGCATGCTGCGGTACTGCACTACACGAACTTCGAGCGCACGCCGCCGGCGCAGCGCCGCTCGTTCCTGATCGATGCGGGTGCCAGCGCCGCCGGTTACGCCAGTGACATCACGCGCACCCATGCCGCGCCGGCGGCAGACGAATTCCAGGCTCTGATCGACAGCGTCGATGCCGCGCAGCAGGGTTTCGTCGCGAAGGTTCGCGCCGGCCAGAGCTATCCCGAACTGCACATCCACGCCCATCACGTGCTCGCCGAGGTGTTGCGCGAGCATGGCTTGATCCGCATGAGCGCGGAGAGCGCGGTCGAATCCGGCGTGAGCAGCGCGTTCTTCCCGCACGGCCTCGGCCATCCGATCGGCCTGCAGGTGCACGACGTCGCCGGCTTCCAGCAGAACGAGCGCGGCGGCAGCATCGCGCGGCCTGCGGGTCATCCGTATCTGCGCATGACCCGCGTACTGGAGCCGGGCATGGTGGTGACGATCGAGCCGGGCCTGTACTTCATCGACATGCTGCTGGAAGAGTTGAAGACAAAACCCCAGGCCAGCGACATCGACTGGGCGAAGGTGGAGAACTTCCGCCAGTACGGCGGCATCCGCATCGAGGACGATGTGGTGTGCACCGACGGCGCACCGGAGAACCTCACGCGCGATGCGTTCGCGCTGACCTGAGTCGCGCGCAGACCCCCGGCTCAGGACTCCCTTGCTGAATTGCAGCGGCTGGGTTGCGGCAACGCCGCCGCTGCGACATTTGTCCACATCGAGGCAACACCATGACGGCGTATGCTGCTGCACAGGTAATGCACGGATTCGTCGCATGTCCAGCTCAGCGGTTTCACGCTCCTCGACCGAACAGCCCAACGCGCAGCCCAGGCCGCTGCGCCGGTTGACGGTGGAGTTGTTCGTGATCATCGCACTGAAGATCGCGTTGCTCATGCTGATCTGGTGGTGGTTGTTCGCGCCGCAGCCGAAACCCGACGTCAGCCCCGGCGCGATTGCGCAGCGACTGGCACCTACATCGCAACCACCATCCGCAGGCCACCCATGATCATCGACACCGATGTCGTCACGCTGTCCCGCCTGCAGTTCGCGCTGACCGCGCTGTACCACTTCCTGTTCGTGCCGCTGACCCTGGGGCTGGTCTGGATGCTCGCGATCATGGAGAGCGTCTACGTGATGACCGGGCGCGAGGTATGGAAGCGCATGGTGCAGTTCTGGGGCGTGCTGTTCGGCATCAACTTCGCGATGGGCGTGGCCACCGGCGTGACGATGGAATTCCAGTTCGGCATGAACTGGGCGTACTACTCGCACTACGTCGGCGACATCTTCGGCGCGCCGCTGGCGATCGAGGGGCTGATGGCATTCTTCCTCGAAGCCACCCTGATCGGCGTGTTCTTCATGGGCTGGGAGCGCACCTCGCGGGTCAAGCACCTGCTGGTGACCTGGTTCCTGGCGCTGGCCACCAGCCTGTCGGCGCTGTGGATCCTGGTTGCCAACGCGTGGATGCAGCATCCGGTCGGCGCGGCGTTCAATCCGCAGACCATGCGCATGGAAGTGACCTCGTTCTCGGAGGTGCTGTTCAATCCGGTGGCGCAGGACAAGTTCGTGCACACGGTCAGCGCCGGCTATGTGCTGGGTTCGATGTTCGTGCTGTCGATCAGCGCCTGGTACCTGCTGCGCGGGCGCAATGTCGATTTCGCCAAACGCTCGATGACGGTGGCGGCGAGTTTCGGGCTGGCCGCGGCACTGTCGGTGGTGGTGCTGGGTGATGCATCCGGCTACACCGTGTCGCTGGACCAGAAGATGAAGATGGCCGCGATCGAGGCCATGTGGCACACCGAGCCGGCGCCGGCGTCGTTCACTCTGCTGGGCATTCCCCAGGTCAAGCAACACACCACCCTGGATGCCGTGAAGATCCCCTGGGTGATGGGCCTGATCGGCACCCATTCGACCGACGAGACGATGCCGGGCATGGCGGAACTGGTGGATGTCGCCAAGGGCCGCATCGTCGAGGGCATCAAGGCCTACGACGCCATGCTCAGCCTGCGTCAGGACAAGAACAACGCGCAGGCCCAAGCGACGCTTGCGGCCCACAGCTCGGATCTGGGCTACGCGCTGCTGCTGAAACGCTATGTGGATGACCCGCGCCAGGCCACCGCGACGGACATCCAGAAGGCCGCCGACAGTACCGTGCCGAACGTGCCGGTGCTGTTCTGGGCGTTCCGCCTCATGGTCGCCTGCGGCTTCTATTTCATCGCGCTGTTCGCGCTGTCGTTCTGGAAGGCCAGCAAGCGCCAGCTGGACAGCCAGCGCTGGTATCTGCGCCTCGCGTTGTGGAGCCTGCCGCTGCCGTGGGTGGCGATCGAGCTGGGCTGGATCGTCGCCGAATACGGTCGCCAGCCATGGGCGATCGAGGGCGTGCTGCCGACCGCGCTGGGCGTGTCGTCGGTGAGTGCCGGCCAGGTGCTGACATCACTCGGCGGCTTCGTGCTGTTCTATACCGTGCTGGCAATCGTCGACGTGGTGCTGATGTTGAAGTTCACCCGCAAGGGGCCGGACGGCCTGGGCATCTGGCCGATGATCGGAGCGGATCCGTCACATCGACCGGCAATGGAAGACTAGGAGATACACCATGCTCGACTACACCACGCTGAGGGTGATCTGGTGGGCCTTGCTCGGCACGCTGCTGATCGGCTTCGCGATCATGGATGGTTTCGATTTCGGCATCGCCGGCCTGCTCAAGGTATTGGGCCGCGACAATGAGGAACGACTGGTGCTGCTGGAAGGCATCGAGCCGACCTGGGAGGGCAACCAGGTCTGGTTCATCCTCGCCGGCGGCGCGACGTTCGCGGCGTGGCCGATGCTCTATGCGGTATCGTTTTCCGGCATGTACTTTGCGATCGCGCTGGTGCTGCTGGCCTTCATCCTGCGTCCGGTCGGCTTCAATTTCCGCGGCAAGATCCACGACCCGCGCTGGGCATCGCTGTGGGACTGGGTGCTGACCGGCTCCGGACTGGTGGTGATGCTGGTGGCCGGGGTCGCGTTCGGCAACCTGTTCCTCGGCGTGCCGTTCCGCTTCGACGGCGACCTGCGCATGAGCTGGCAAGGCGGCTTCTTCGAGCTGCTGCACCCGTTCGCGCTGCTGACCGGACTGGTGTCGCTGAGCATGCTGCTGGCGCACGGCGCCTGCTGGGCCGCGCTGAAGGCCGATCACACGATTGCGATGCGCGCGGTAAAAATGGCGCGCTGGCTGACGTTGATCTATGCCGTGCTCTACGTGCTGGCCGGAGTGTGGGTGGCCTATGGCATTCCCGGTTATGCCGTGGCCGCCCCGGTGGTGACCGATGGTGCGTCCAATCCGCTGTACAAGCAGGTGGCACAGGGTGGCAGCTGGTTTGCCGGCTACATGCAATATCCATGGTTCTGGAGTGCGCCGCTGCTGGCCCTGGCCTCCGCGGTCGGCGTGCAGGCGCTGATCGGCCGGCGCAGCATTGCCGGCTTCATCGCCAGCAGCCTGATGGTGGGCGGCACGATCGCCTCGGCGGGTTTCGCGCTGTTCCCGTTCCTGCTGCCGTCCAGCCTCGACCCGCGTTCCAGCCTGACCGTGTGGGACGCTTCATCCAGCCGCAGCACCTTGCAGCTGATGCTGATAGTGACTGCCGTGTTGCTGCCGATCATCCTGCTCTACACCAGCTGGGTCTATCGGGTGATGCGCGGGCGGGTCACGCTGGAACAGGTGCGCAAGGCGCATGGCGGCGGGTATTGAATCGCGACTGAAGTCGCTCCCACCAATTCGCTCAGAAGAGGTTTATCGACATGTGGTATTTCTCATGGATCCTCGGACTGGGGCTGGCCTGTGCCTTCGCCATCCTCAATGCGATGTGGTACGAGGTGCATGCCACCGACGCGGCGAATCGCCAGCGCGACGATTCCCAGCTGCCGGATGAACTGAGCTAGCGCGCGGCCAGCAAGGCCTCGATCGCCTCGGCCTCCCGCGGCATCGCGGCGGTAAGCACTTCGTTGCCGTCACGGCTCACCGCCACGTCGTCCTCGATGCGGATGCCGATGCCGCGCCAGCGCTCGGCCACCGAACGGTCATCCGCTGCCACATACAGGCCGGGTTCCACCGTCAGCACCATGCCCGGCTCCAGCAGACGCGACTCGCCGTCGACGCGGTAATCGCCGACATCGTGCACATCCAGCCCCAGCCAGTGGCCGGTCTTGGCCGGAAAGAACCGCTGGTAGCTGCCATCGGCAATCGCCGCCTCGGCATCGCCCTTGAGCAGACCGAGCTGGCACAGGCCTTCGGTGAGCACGCGCACCGCCGCCGTGTGCGCCGCGCTGAACGGTCGACCCGGCTGCACTGCGTCGATCGCCGCCAGCTGCGCCGCGAGCACCACGTCGTACAGCGCGCGCTGCTCGCGGCTGTAGCGGCCGCTGAGCGGAAACGTGCGGCTGATGTCGGAGGCATAGCAATCCAGCTCCGCACCGGCATCGATCAGCAGCAACTCGCCCGCGTTGAGCGGCGCGCGGTTGGCCTGGTAGTGCATCACGCAGGCATTCGCGCCGCCGGCGATGATCGGCGCAAACGCCGGTACCGCGCCGCGCCCGCGCATCACCCGCAGCAGTTCGGCTTCGACCTCGAATTCGCGGCGTCCCGGCGTGGCAATCCGCAGTGCCGCCAAGTGCGCCTCGACCGCGATCGCGGCGGACGCACGCATCAGCTTCATTTCGGCGCGCGACTTGTACAGCCGCAGGTCGTGCAGCAGATGGCCGAGCGCGACGAATTCCTTCGGCACCACGCCGCCACCGCGCAGCTGGCGCAGCCGGCGCATCCAGCCGAGCAGTTGCGCATCGAATTCCGGGTCGCGGCCGAAGTGGCAATACACGCGGCCGCGGCCCTCGATCATGCCGGGCAGGATGTCGTCGATGTCCTCGA
>DAIMGD010000081.1:0-9433 GCA_036724165.1 Rhodanobacter sp. | reverse complement strand
GGTCAGCTCGGCGTCGGTGACGTCGAACGCGATCGCCTGCGCGCTGCCACCCGCGTCGCGGATCGCCGCGGCCGTTTCCTCGGCCCGGCTCAGGCTCTGATGGCCATGCACGATGACGTGCCAGCCAGCGGCGGCGAGTGCGCGACAGATCGCCCCGCCGAGTTCGCCACTGCCGCCAGTGACCAGCGCGCGGCGCGGAACGGCTGTTGCAGACATGGTGTGACCTCGCGGCTCAGGACTCGGGATGGATCACCGCAGCACGCCCGCTGGCCAGCAGGCGACCGCGATGCTCGACATGGAACGCATACTGCGCGCCGCCATCATCGGCATAAAGGCATTCGGCATGGACGTCCAGCTGGCCGTCGAGCTGGTCGACATATTCGTCGGCCAGCTGCACGTCGCGCAGGCTGACCAGCATCCCCGGCCGCGCCGTCCGCGCACCTTTCGCGCGCGCCAGCAGGGCACCGTGCACGGCCATCGCCTGCGCGCCGTATTCGGCGAGGTGGATCGCATGCAGACCCCGCGCGCTGCGCAGCGGATTGTCCGCGCGGGCGTGGCCGGCGCTGCTGGCGTGGATCGTGCGCTCGTCCCACCGATTCACCGCATCGAGCAGGCACATCGTGCCGGCGTGCGGGATCAGGTGCGCCCAGTCAGTCTTCGGAAGCATGCGTATGCGGCGCCATCAGGATCGACAGGCAGAAATGGAATGCCACGCCGAGGCTCACCGTGAGCCCGATCGCGCGCAACACCGGGATCGTCGCCCACGCCAGCATGCCGAACACCAGCAGCGCCGACAGCACGCACACGATGGTGGCGTGCAGGGTGCGCCGCTGTTCGGCCGGATCGCCGGTGTCGCGCTCGAAGAACAGCGCGTAATGCAGGCCGAGGCCGCCGGCGAGGATCAGCGCGACCAGGTGGAACAGCGAGATCTCGATCCCGGCCATGCGCTCCACCGCCAGTACCAGGAACGTCGCCAAGGTCATCGGTGCCAGCACGTGCCAGGCGCGGCGCAGGCTGCGCAGGGCGAACGTGATGGTCAACACCAGCAACACGCTGGCGACCAGCAGGGCCTGCAGAATGCGCGTGCGATAGACCGCCACCAGCGATTCCGAGGCGGCCTTCAGATCGAGCAGGCGCACGCTGCCGTGGGTGTTTTCGCCGAGCGCCCGCAGCGCGGCCACATCGTGCACGCCACTGACCGTGCCCAGTCCCAGCCAGTGGCCATCGCGCTGTACCAGCATGGCGGCGAGACGCTGACCCAGCGGCGTCTGCGCGTAACGCTCGGGCGTCAGCGGCGGCAACTGTCGCGCGGTTTCGACATCATCGAGGAACGGCTGGAACAGATCGGCGCGGAACGGCAGCCCCTGCAGCGCCTCGCCCAGCGACTGCCGCAAGCTGGCGCGATCCGGCAGCTTCCGCTGCCGCGCACGCTGCAACGCGAGCGACGGCAGGTAACGCGCCGGCAGTTCCAGGGCGTCGACGGCATGCTTCGCCACCAGCGCATCCACCTTCGGCTGCATCTGCTCGGACAGCGCCAGCACGCCCTGCTCGGTGGGCGCCTGCAGCACCAGCAGGTAACGCACATCGGGCGCACCGAGCGCCTCGCGCAGACGCGCATCGTGCAACAGCATGTCCTGCGGCAGCGGCGTCAGCGCGGCGAGGTTGTTCTGCCAGAACGGGCCCGGTGCGACCAGCAGCATCAGCACGATCGCCAGCGCCACCGCGATGGGAATCCAGCGCGGCCGCGGCAGCCGGTCGGCGAAGTTGCGCGCCGTGGTCAGCCAGCGCATGTCGGCCACGTCGCGCACCCGCCGCGGCAGCAGATGGGGCAGCAGATAGCGCGTGCTGAACCCGGCGGCAAGCAGGCCGACGATGGTGAATACCGCCAGCTGCTTCAGCCCGTTCACCCCGGACGCGTAGAACGCCAGATAGGCGATGCACGCCGAGGCGATCGCGGTGAGCAGCAGCGGCCACAACGCGCGCACGCTCTGCACTGCATCCTCGCCGGCGCGGCGATGGCTGAGCACCCTGATCGGGTATTCCTGGGCCACGCCGAGCAGGGTGAAGCCGAACGCCAGGGTGATCCCGTGCACTTCGGAAAACACCAGCGTCAGCGCCGCGATGCCGGCGAGTGCCGCGCTGGCGATCGGCAACGCCGACAGCAGCAGCGAGCTTAGGCTGCGATACGCCAGCAACAGCAGCACGATGAAACCGATGCTGGAGATGCGCCCGATCCAGTCGGCCTGGTGCCGCGTCTGCGCGCCCACCACCACGCTGAAGTAACCCGGCCCGCTGAAGTCGAGCTTCGCGCCGGCACTTCCGGGCAGCACCTGGAACGCGTGCCGGATGCCGTCGATCGCCAGTTGCTGCGCACCCGGATCGAAACCGGCGGCGGCGGTCTGCACCAGCAGCAAGGCTTCGTCCTGCGGCGAGAACCACACGCCCTCGCGCACCTCGGGCGACTTCGCCGGCGCCCACAATTCGGCCAGCTTCAGCACTTCCAGGGTCGGATCACGCGGCAGCAGGCCCTTCAGCAGGCTCGCCGCTGGCGACGACAGATCGTCCAGCCGTTGCTGCAGCTGATCGGCCAGATAGGCTTCGTCCAGCCGCTGCGTATCCAGCGTCGGCGAGAGCAGGTAGCGGTAAGGCAGCAGGCCGGGATCCAGCGCGCCGAGATCGAAGCTGCCGTTGAGCGCCTGGCTGTAACGCCTGTCGCCATGCAGCGCAGCGACCAGGCCCTGGCTCAAGGCCGCCAGCTGCGCATCCGACGGATCAGTGCCGGCGCAAGGTGCGGGCTGCACCGGAGCCGCCAGTCCCGACGGAACGTTGCAGGAACGGCTGATCGAAAGCAGCAACAAGCGCGAACCCGGTCCGTCGCCGACCTGCTCCATCAGCAGGCGTTGATCGGGCGTGGTCGGTGCCGGCATGAAACTGCGCAGATCGGTGCTGACCTTCAGCCGCTGGCTGACCATCCAGCCCAGTCCGGCCAGCGCCAACAGCCAGACGATCAGCAGCGTGGCACGACCGCCGCGCCGCATGTTCAGTGCGCGCCCTGACACAAGGCCTGCAGCGCCTCGCGGGTCGGCTGCGCCGGCATCTTCGCGGCCAGCGTTCCCAGCAGGTCGACCGCCAGATCGCCGTCGGCCTCCTGCATGCGCATGCAGCGCGAGGTCTTGCCGTAACCGTCGATCGCGATGCTGGCGACGGTCCTGGCGACCTTCGCATCGCGCGGCACCAGGGTCAGCGTCCATGTCCCGGCCGCAGCACCGCTTTGCCGGATCTCGAACGCCTGCTGCAGCCGCCCGGCATCGCCGCTGAGCAACGCGACAAAGCTGTCCAGCAATACCTGCAGCTGCGGCGCGCGACTGAGCGAAAAGTGCCGCGGGCTCTTGCCGGCACGCTGCAGGGTCACTTCGCCGTCGGCGATGGTCGAGGTTTCCGCTTGCGGATGGTCGACGCGTCGCTGCAGCTGGTCGCCACCCAGCCACGCCAGCTCGCCGGATGTCACCAGCGGCCGCGCCAGCACCTGCATGAAACGGGCTTCCGCAAACAGCGTGCGCGCCGGTGCCGGCTGACCCAGCGCGGCGATCAGCGCCTGCGCCGAGGCTGCCACCGCCACCGATGTGGAGGCGGCAGGCGTGACTTCAGATGCCGACGCGCTCGCCCACAGCGGCAACGTGAGGCCCAGCAGCATTGCCAGCGTCTTGCCAGAAATCATAGAAATTGAACCAGTTGTAGGGAGCGACGCGGATGTAGTGTTCCAGCCGTTGAGCATAACCGGCGATCAGCGTGTCGAGGGCCGGGCCGCGGTTGTGCCGTGGAATCTCCACCCGGTCGACCATCGGCTCGAAGATCAGCCGATAACGATTGCCACCCAGATACAGACCGAAACACAGTACGACCGGCGCCTTCAGGGTATGCGCCAGCAGCCACGGGCTGATCGGGAACGGTGCCGGCGAACCCAGCAACGGCGCATGCCGCAATACTTCGTGGCCGCGGCCGCGATCGGCCAGCATCGCCACCACGGCGCCGTTCTGGCACGCCTCGGCCATCGCCAGCGCGATCGAGGTGCCGTCCTGCGCGGCGTCGATCACGCAGGCCCCCACGTCCGGCGCCAGCTCTTCCAGCAGCTTGGTCATGGCCGGGGTTTTCTGCTTGTCCAGCACCACTCTCAGCGGCATGTCCGGTCGGCGCGCGCCGATCGCCCGCAACGCCTCGAAGCTGCCCTGGTGCGAACCGAACAACAGCACGCCGCGCCCCAGCGCCAGGCGCTGGTCGAGCAGGTCCAGTCCCTGCGTCTCGATCTGGAACGGCTTTTCGCCATACGCCAGCAGGAAGATCCGGTCCATGATGGTCGCGGCGAAGCAGTGGATGTGCTTGAACACCTGCCATGGCGTGACCGGCCGCTCGAACACGCGCTGCAGGTATTGCCGCGACGCCAGTCGTTCGGGGCCACGGCGCAGATAGAAGTACAGCGTGATCGGGTACAGGCACAGCCGGCCTAAGCGGCGCCCGCCATACAATGCGATCGTGCGGATCAGCCAGATCGCGAAATGTCCGCCGCCTTCCGGCCGGCTCTGCCAGTGTTCGTTCGTACTCATGCCGCACCCTCGACCATGCCGCGCGCCAGCAAGCTGCCGTCGCGCTGAATCTCGAAACGGATCCGCTTGCCGGCGCCGGCTGCATCCGCCTCAGTCAGACGCAGCACCGCCCGCTGGGTCGGCAGCAGCGGTGCCACGAATTTCGCTTCCAGCACACGCACCAGCCGTTGCCCGCGCCACGCGCGCAAGGCCAGCGCCACCTGCTCCAGCAGGATCACGCCCGGTACCAGCGGATGACCCGGGAAATGACCCGGCAGCGCCGGATGTTCCGCCTCGACACACAGGGTCTGCTCAAAACCCATGCCCGTCATGACGCCGCCGCCCCGTTGCCACGCAACAACTGCGGCCAATGCAAGGCCAGCTGCACCAGCATGTCGTGCAGGCCGGGATGGCTCAGGTGACGCAACCGCCAGCGGCGGTAGCCGTATTCCAGCAGGAACGCGGCGCCAAGCAACGCATAACCGCCCGCGTGCAGCCACATGGCGGCCCAGCGATCGGATATCCGCAACGGCGACACCAAGCCGAAGCGCGCCAGCAGGCCGGCATGTTCGGCGAACACCAGCAGCACGGCCAGCAGCAGCGCCTGCGCCAGCAACAGCAGCGTCCAGAACCAGGTGACCTGGCGGGCGTAACGACCCACGCCGGGCTGGGTCAGCCGATCGGCCCCTTCGATGGCAATGATGAAACGCGCCACCAGTGGCTCCGGCGTAAACAGCGTGCGCCCGAACCAGTAGGCGAGCAGCGCATTCACCAGGATCGGCACGCTTTCCAGCAGCAGGCCGGCGTATCCATGCAACGACGCCAGCGACAGCGCCGCCAGCAGACCCAGCCAGATCAGCCATGGTCCCGCGCGGTGGCTCAGCAGCCGCGGCAACATCAGCACGGTCAGCAGCAACAGCAGCGCCAGCAGCGGAAAAATCTGCCGGTGGGTCAGCGCGCCGGCAATCGCCAGCACCGGGTACGCCAGCAGCAACGCCAGCACATAGCGCCGCGATGCATGTTCAATGGGTCGGAAAGTAGACGTCATACCGGATTTCGCGATGTCAGCACCGGAGCGTCGAGCCTGCCACTTGCGCTGGAACATGGCGTGACGAATCCGGCGACGCCGCGGCCCCGCGCGACTGACTTCAGCCGACGCGATGCTGCTCGACGTGCGCCGAGAGCGTGCGCAGGCTGGTGAAAATCTGCCGGTTGTCCGGATTGTCCGAACGCAGCTGGAAACCGTAGCGCTTGGATACCGCCAGCGCGATTTCCAGCGCATCGATGGAATCCAGACCCAGCTCGCCGCCGAACAGCGGGGCATCGGGGTCGATCTGCGCCGGAGTGACCGTCTCGAGATTCAGGCATTCCACGATCAACGTGGCCAATTCGTGTTCCGCCGCTGTCTGCTCTGCCATGCTCGATTCCGTGCTCAAGATTCATTGCCTCCCCCCGGTGGCAGTGGCCGCGGAGTGTAACATAGCGTCCTTGTCGTTCCCGGTTGTACGCAATGATTCAGGGATGTGAAGACCCACTGCTCGATCCACTGCAGCGCCACGCACCGCGCATTTCCTACCGGGTCGCCAATGCCGGCTCGGTACTGCAGGAGTCAGGCATTCTGGCGCTGTTTGGCTTTGGCGCAGCCAGTCTGACGCTGGATGATCCGCGCTGGCTGCAGGTGGCGCTGGAATGCTTTGATGCGCCCGCCCCGCTGGAAATCTGGCAGGTCGATGGCCCGGTGAACCACGGCACCGATGGCGCGCTGCGCTGGTCGACCGGCGGCGGCTGGCTGTTCGCGGCGATCGAACTGGACGAGCGCGAACACGGCAACCTCAGCGCCACGGCGCAACTGGCCTACGAACAGCTGCATCGCTTCGTCGCCGCGCGCGGCGCGCAACACGTGCTGCGCGTATGGAACTACCTTGGCGCAATCAATCACGGCGAAGGCGACGCCGAGCGCTACAAGCAATTCTGCAATGGCCGCGCTTCCGGCATGGGTGATTTCTTCGCCGAGGGTTTCCCCGCCGCCACCGCGATTGGCCATCACGGCGAGCCACACCGGTTGCAGGTGTATCTACTGGCCTGCGACCAGCCCGGCATGCGGGTGGAAAATCCGCGCCAAGTCAGCGCGTGGCGGTATCCGCGCCAGTACGGCCGCACGCCGCCCAGCTTCGCCCGCGCGATGACGCTGCCTGCGCAGGATGCACTGGCGATCTCCGGCACCGCCGCCGTGGTTGGCCACGCGTCGGCGCATCAGGACGACCTGGACGCCCAGCTCGAGGAAACCGTGACCAACCTCGAGGCACTGCTGGCCAGCGCCAACATGGCTGCCGGCTTCGATACCTGCTCACCGCTGAAAGCCTACATACGCCATCCGGCCGATGCTGCCCGCGTGCGCGAATTTTTCCGGCAGCGGATGCCGCATGTCCCGCTGCTGTTGCTGCACGGCGATATCTGTCGCAGCGAACTGCTGGTGGAAGTCGACGGCTGGCGTTACGCCTGAGCGAGGAGTGAGTGGAGAGGAGTGAGAAACGAAAGAAGGTGACACGGCCTCTGCTTCCACTTTTTTCTCACTCCTCATCTACTTCACTTCTGCTTGGTCGGCCGCTTCCAGCCTGGATAGCTCTGCTGCCTGCCGCGCGCCACAGTCAATTCGCCCTCCGGCGCATCGTGCGTGATCACCGAGCCGGCGCCGATGGTGGCCTGCGCGCCGATCGTCACCGGCGCCACCAGCGCGCTGTTGGAGCCGATGAAGGCGCCATCGCCGATCCGGGTCAGGTGCTTGTTCACGCCGTCGTAGTTGCAGGTGATGGTGCCGGCGCCGATGTTCGCGCCGCGACCGATCTCGGTATCGCCGAGGTAACTCAGGTGATTCGCCTTGCTGCCCTCGCCGATGCGGGTTTTCTTGGTTTCCACGAAATTGCCGACGTGCACGCCACGCTCGAGCTCAGTGCCCGGGCGCAGCCGCGCGAACGGGCCGATCGTGCAAGGCCCACGGGTCACCACGCCATCCAGATCGCAATGCGACTGCACCTGCGTACCGGCCGCCAGATCGACGTCCTTCAAGCGGGTGAACGCGCCGATGCGCACGTCGTCGCCGAGCACCACGCCGCCTTCGAGAATCACGTCGATGTCGAGTTCGACATCCCGGCCGGCCTCGACCGTGCCGCGCACATCGATGCGCAGCGGATCGGCGAGTCGCACGCCGGCCTCCATCAACGCGACGGCCTGGCGCTGGCGATACTGCGCCTCCAGTTCAGCCAGCTGCTGCGGGTTGTTGGCCCCTGCCGCTTCCACCGGATCGGCGCATTCGACGCTGTGGGCGGCGCGCTCTTGCTCAGACGCCATGCGAAAGATGTCGGTGAGGTAATACTCGCCCTGGGCGTTGTTGCGGTCGAGCCGAGCGATCCATCCGCGCAGCGCCGTCGAGTCGGCCACCAGGATGCCGGTGTTGACCAGGTTGATCGCGCGCTGGGCGGCGGCGGCGTCCTTCTGCTCGACCACCGCGCGCACCCTGGCATCGCCATCACACAGCACGCGGCCGTAGCCCTGCGGATCGGCAAGCCGGGTGGTGAGCAGGCTGAAGCCGCCGTCCGCCTGCACCAGCTGCCGCAGCGTCGCGACCCGGGTCAGCGGCACGTCGCCGTAAAGCACCAGCACCCGCACGCCATCGGGCACACCGATCAGCGCCTGTTCCACCGCATGGCCGGTGCCCAGCCGCTCGGCCTGCAGCACCCAGCGCAGATCGTGCTGCCCGGCGAACGCCGCCTGCACCTGCTCGGCGCAATGGCCGTAGACGATGTGGATCGCCGCTGGCTGCAACGCGCGCGCCGCGGCAAGCACATGCGCCAACAAGGGCCGGCCGGCCAGCGGCATCAGCACCTTGGCCCGGCTGGATTTCATGCGTGTACCGGCGCCGGCGGCGAGGATGATCACGTGCAGAGGGGAATTTTCCATCGGGTTCGCCTTGCCATTGCCGGTTGAAAAAGGATAGCAGCCGGCTCGCCGGTGCCGTGCACGACTTGACCGAGCTTGTGCAGATTGCCGCGCCGGCTTCAGTGCATCAGCGTGACCGCAGCAGCAGGCAGAAAAATGCCGGCACGAGGCCGGCATTCTGTTTTCTTCTGTAAGCCCGCAAACTGCGGCTCGCGCTGAGTCGGCGTGGGTCTTTCAGTGCTTGAGGCTCTTGCGCATCCGCTCCAGCGCCTGCAGCTGCGCCATCGCCTCGGCCAGCTTGGCCTGCGCATCGGCGATTTCCATGGCATCGGTGCGATTGGCCAGCGCATCCTCGGCTTCCTTCTTGGCGCGCTGTGCGGACGCTTCATCCAGATCGGCGGCGCGGGCGGCGGTGTCGGCCAGCACGGTGATCGCCTGCGGCTGCACTTCCAGGATGCCGCCGGAAACGTAGAACTGCTGACGCTCGCCACCGGCCAGCACCACGTCGACGTGGCCCGGCTTGAGCCGGGTGATCAGCGGGGCGTGGCGGGGCGTGATGCCCAGCTCGCCCAGCTCGCCGGTGGCGACCACCATCACGGCGTCGCCGTGAAAGATCTCGGCTTCGGCACTGACGATGTCGACGCGTATGGTTTGGGTCATGACTCAGGTTCCGAATGCAAAAGCTTGTGAGCGGACGTGCTGTCCGCCCCGAAATCAGGCGGCTTTCTTGACGCCCATCTCTTCGGCCTTCTTGATCGCATCATCAATCGTGCCGACCATGTAGAACGCCTGCTCCGGCAGATGATCCACGTCGCCGTCGACGATCATCTTGAAGCCGCGGATGGTTTCCTTCAGCGGCACGTACTTGCCCGGCGAACCGGTGAACACTTCGGCCACGTGGAACGGCTGCGAGAAGA
>DAIMGD010000080.1:0-9675 GCA_036724165.1 Rhodanobacter sp. | reverse complement strand
ACGTGATGAAGGAAGTCGGCATCATCGCGCACAGCTGCGGCGTCAGCGAACCGCGTCAGCTCAATCGCGGGCATTGCCGCGTGGTCGGTGATGACGGCTTGTCGATGCCGCTGGAGAAGTTGTTTCCGTATCCGCAGGCAAGGACAGAGGTCGCCGCGAATGACCGCATGCGCGAGACCGGAACCACGGTCTAGGGCATCGCCGCCCAGCCGTCCGCCGTGCGAACCTGCAACGGCCTGAAGCGGCGCTTGTAATCCATCTTCGGATGGCCGTCGATCCAGAAACCCAGATACAGCCAGGGCAGGCCACGGCGACGGGCCAGTTCCACCTGCTGCAGGATCGCGTAGGTGCCGAGGCTGCGCGTGGTTTCCCCGGGGTCGTAGAACGTATAGACGGCTGAAATCCCGTTGAGGCAGATGTCGGTGACCGCCACCGCGAGCAGGCGGTCGTGCTGGCGCAGTTCGAGGAACAGCGTGGGACTCCACGGCGCGGTGAGGAAGCGACGGAAGTCGCTGGCCTCCGCATCGTCCATGCCGCCGCCGGCGTGCCGGCCCTGCAGGTAGCGTTCGTACAGGCCGTGGCGCTCGCGGTTGTAACCGGGAATGGATTCACTGACGACGAGGTCGGCGTTGCGTTTCAGGCAACGGCGCTGCGCACGATCCGGCTGGAAATTTTCCACGTCGAGGCGACACGGTGTGCAGGCGTGGCACTGCGGGCAATGCGGGAAATACAGATGGCCGCCGGCGCGGCGGAAACCGCGTTCCAGCGCCGGGCCGTACAATTGGTCAAGCTGCGGCGCGGCCGGATCGAGCACCAGATTCTGCGCGGTGCGCTCGGGGTAGTAGCCGCACGCGTGAGGCAGTGTCTGGAACAGGCGGACTTGGTCGGAGCGGAGCATGGCCCGATTCTATGCCCGCGCGATGGCGCGGCACCACCGCACGGGAAGTCAGATCACGTGCAGGTAGCGCAGCACCACCATGGCGAAGGCGGCAAGCACCGCCAGCAGTACGATGCGCCGCGTGCGGGTCACCGTGTGTTCGCGCCGGGCGGTCGGCGAGGGGTTGCGCGCGGCAGCCAGTTCTTCGCCGTGGCGGATCACCGGCTCGATGCCGATCTCGCGCAGCAGCGCGCGCGCCCGGGTGTAGTCGTCGGCATTGCTGATCCACACCTGCGCCCAGCTGTCGCGGTTGTCCTGCTGCTGGGTGTAGCTGAAACGCTGCCAGGTCGGGCGGTTGTAGTTGGAACGATTGGACACCGAAGCATCGATGCCGTGTTCGGCCATCAGGGCAACCACGGCATCGATGTTTTCCTGGCGGGGCGAAGTATAGATCTGGCGCATGCGTGCAGTTTACGCGATCAGGCCTTTGGCGCGCCGCTCAATCGCCACGGACACGGATCAGCCCTTCCTGCGCGGTGGACGCGACCAGCCGGCCATCGCGGCTGAAGATCTGTCCGCGCGCCAGCCCGCGGCCACCCTGGGCGGTGGGGCTGTCGAACGAATACAGCAGCCATTCGTCAACCCGGAACGGGCGATGGAACCACAGCGCGTGATCGAGGCTGGCCATTTGCACGTTGTGGGTGAGATAGGAGATGCCATGCGGCAGCGTGGCGGTGCCGATCAGGTGGAAGTCCGAGGCATACGCCAGCAGCGCGCGATGCAGGATCGCCGAGTCGCTGATCGGCGAGGTCAGCTTGAACCAGATGTGCTGGATCGGCGGGCGCTTGGCCGGGTGGCGTTCATCGCGCGGCGATACCTGGCGAAACTCGAACGGACCGTCGATGCCCATCCAGCGTTGCAGTTTCACCGGCAACCGGGCCAGTTCGCCCGGCGGTAGCGGATGCAGCGGTTCCACATCTGCAGGTGCGGGCACTTCGGGCATCGAGGTCTGGTGTTCCACGCCCTGTTCGGGTACCTGGAACGACACCGACCCGTTGAGGATCGCCTGGCCATGCTGGATCGCCACCACACGACGCGACGAGAACGCGCCGCCATCGCGGGTGCGTTCGACGTTGTAGACGATCGGCGCCTCGATGTCGCCCGCGCGCAGGAAATACGCGTGCAGCGAATGCGCCTCGCGCAACGGGTCCACGGTTTCCTGTGCCGCCGCCAGCGCCTGTCCCAGCACCTGGCCGCCGAAGACGAAGCGGGTGCCGATGTCGCGGCTCTGGCCGCGGAACAGGTTGTCCTCCAGCCGTTCGAGTTGCAGCAACTCGACCAGTTCGGTGACGTGGTTTGGCGGCATGGGGAAAGCTCGTTGCGGAGATGGAGGCGCGATTATAGTGGCCTGCACCGGGAATCTAGCGCGCCGCGATGCGCGTCAGGCCACCGCCGTCAAGTACTTCGGTCCATGGAAACATCGGGCCGGGATCGAGTTTGCGGCTGACCTGCAGCGTGGGATCGTCGCTGGCCGGCATCAGCGCCGTGTCCAGTTCTTCGTGGCCGGCAATCTGCCGAAGATTGGGGAATTCGCCGCGCAACACCACCAGCAGCTCACGCAGCGCGCTGATCTGTGCGGCGGCGTAGCGCTCGGTCATCTGCTGGTGGCGCGAGTCCCACCAGTGCGGGTAGCGGCCCAGGTTGACCAGTTCGATGCCGAGCGAGTTCGGGTTGTGACCGCGCACGTGGTTCGCCACGCGCGTGCCGGGCACGTAGCGGTAAACAGCGCCGTCGCGATCGATGTAGTAGTGCCCGCTGTTGCCGGCGCCGCTGGGGTGCAGCACCTTTTCGCCGTATTCGCGTGCAGTGGCCAGGTCCGGCAGCTCGGTGCAGTGGATCACCACCAGCTCGACCGCGTCGGCGGAGCGCTCAGGCAGCGTTTCGACGTAGGGCAGCGGCTGGTCACGGATGCTCAGGCTCATGCGCAGCAGTTTCGCATGCGGCAAGGCCGTCCGGAAACGTCGCCTGTTACCATGAACGCCTTGCATTCTGCAGTTTTCATGGAGACCGCCATGCGCGGCCAGATCATTCTTTCGCACGGCTCGGACTCCAGTCCGGACGCCACCAAGGTGAGCGCGTTGGCGGTGCTGGCCGAATCGCTGGGCTGGCGCACACAGCGGCCGGACTACGGCACCGACGATGCGCGCGGCCATGCCGGTTCGGTGGCGCCGCGGATCGCCCGCCTGCGCGCCACCGTCGAGGCACTGGATACACCGCCGCTGCTGGTCGGTTCCAGCATGGGCGCGTTCGTGTCCGGACTGGTCTCGCTGGACGTGCCGGTGGCCGGTTTGCTGCTGCTGGCCACGCCGAGCGAGATCCCGGGTTATGCGCGCAAGTTCGAGCTGCGGAGCAACGCGCCGACATTGCTGATCCACGGCTGGCGCGACGAGGTCTGTCCGCTGGCGGGCGTGCAGGCGTTCGCCGCCCAGCGCCGGCTGCCGCTGCTGGTGCTGGACGACGACCACCGGCTGACTGGCAGCATGGACACGATCGCCGCGCAGTTCCGGCTGATGCTGGACCAGTTGGCGACCATCGCATGAGCCACTATTTCGCGACGTGCCCGAAGGGCCTGGAATACCTGCTGCGCGACGAACTGGTCGCCATCGGCGCCAGCGACGTGCGCGAGGCACTGGCCGGCGCGCATTTCTCCGGAACATTGGAAATCGCTTACCGCGCCTGCCTGTGGTCGCGCCTGGCCAGCCGCATCCTGCTGCCGTTGGCCGAGTTCGATGCGGCCGACGACGACGCGCTGTATCGCGGTGTGCAGGAGATCGACTGGAGCCAGCACCTGGCCGCGCATGCCACCTTCGCGGTGGATGCCGGTACCGCGATGAGCAAACTCACCCACAGCCAGTTCATCGGTCTGCGCACCAAGGACGCGATAGTCGACCAGTTCCGCCAGCGCGACGGCAACCGGCCAGGCATCGATACCGACGAGCCGGACATCCGTATCAATGTACGCGTGCGCCGCGATCGCGCCACGCTGTCGCTGGATCTGGCCGGCTCGCCATTGCACCGGCGCGGTTGGCGCGAAGAGCAGGGCGAGGCGCCGCTGAAGGAAAACCTCGCCGCCGCGATGCTGCTGCGCGCGCGCTGGCCGGAGGTGTATGCCGCCGGCGGGGCGTTGCTCGATCCGATGTGCGGTTCCGGCACGCTGCTGATTGAAGGCGCCTTGATGGCAGCCGACGTGGCACCGGGCCTGCGCCGCGAATATTTCGGTTTCCTCGGCTGGCAGCAGCATGACATCGCGCTGTGGCGTGGGCTGCTGGACGAAGCGAACCGGCGCGCCGAAACCGGCCTGCGCGGATTGCGCAGCGTGTTCTTCGGCAGCGACGCCGACCCGCGCATGGTGCAGACGGCCAAACGCAATGCGCAGGAAGCCGGCGTGGCCGGATTCTTTACCCTGGACAAACAGGATGTCGCGCACGCCGCGCCGCCACCCGGCATCGATTACGGCCTGGTCATCACCAATCCGCCGTACGGCGAACGGCTGGGTGAACGCGCCGAAATGCCGAAGCTGTATCGTGCCGTGGGCGACGCCTTGCGTGCCCGTTTCACCGGCTGGCGCGCCGCCGTGCTGGCCGGCGATGTGGAGCTGGGCCGTGCGATGCAACTGCACGCGGACAAGCGTTATGCGCTGTACAACGGCGCGCTGGAAACCGTGCTGCTGACCTTCGATCTGAGCAAGCGCGAAGAAGCGCCGCGCGAACCGAAGCCGCTGTCGGCCGGCGCGCAGATGTTGAAGAACCGGCTGGAGAAAAACCTCAAGCACCTGCGCAAGCGGCTGACCCGCGAAGCCATCCATTGCTGGCGTGCCTACGATCAGGATCTGCCTGAATACGCCGCGGCGATCGACGTCTACGGCGACACCAGTGGCGACGATCACCTGCACATCCAGGAATACCGCGCACCGGCCGATGTGCCGGCCGACATCGCGCGCCTGCGCCTGCGCGAGATCGCCCGCGTCGCCGGCGAAGTGCTGGGCGTGCCGCGCGAACGCATCGCGATCAAGACCCGCGAGCGTGGCAAGGGCGGCTCCAAGTACGGCCAGCTCGACCAGCGCAACGAGTTCATTGAAGTCGAAGAGGGCGGCCTGAAGTTCCTGGTCAACCTCACCGACTATCTCGACACCGGGCTGTTCCTCGACCACCGGCTGGTGCGCGCGAAAGTGCGCGAGCTGGCCGACGGAAAATGTTTCCTCAACTTGTTCGCCTACACCGCCACCGCCAGCGTGCACGCGGCGGCCGGCGGTGCACTGGAAACCACCAGCGTGGATCTGTCCGCGACGTATCTGGAATGGGCGTCGCGCAATCTGGCATTGAACGGCTTCAGCGGTTCAAGCCACCGCTTGATGCAGTTCGATGCGCTGGAATTCCTGCAACGCGACCGCGAGCATTACGGGCTGATCTTTGTCGATCCGCCCACATTCTCCAACTCCAAGCGTGCCGAAGATTTCGACGTGCAGCGCGATCACGTAAAGCTGCTCGATGCCTGCAACGAGCGCTTGACCCGTGATGGCGTGATCGTGTTCTCCAACAATTTCCGCCGCTTCAAGCTGGATCGCGCGGAGCTGGAACAACGCTTCGAGATCGAGGACTGGACTGCACCGAGCATTCCGTTCGACTTCGCCCGCCGCGCCGACATCCATGGCTGCTGGCTGTTGCGACGGCGCAAACCTGACGCCGGGATTAACCCCTGGGACAGCGCCCGCATCAAAAAGTGAACCCTTCAGTCCACATTAAGCGCGCCGAGCCGAGCATAGCTTCCGTAATCAACGGAGAGTGTCATGACCAAGCGTTTCAGTAATGTAGGCAAGCTGGCTGTCCTGGGCTTGGCGATCGCGGCGACGGTGGCCATGCCACTCAGCGCATCGGCGCGCGGCTGGGGCGGTCATGGCGGTGGCTATCATGGTGGTTATCACGGCGGCTATTACGGCCATGGTGGTGGTCACTGGAGCGGTGGTCGCTGGATCGCCGGTGCGATCGTGACGGGTGCGGTGGTGGGGCTGGTGGCTGATGCCTTCCGTCCGGCGCCGGTGTATTACGGTCCTCCGGTGGTCTACAGCCAGCCGGGCGTGGTTTACGAAGACGGTCCGCCGGTGCAGCGTCGCGTGGTCACTACCCGCACGGTGGTGTACGACGATCCGCAGCAGACCCGTTATGTTGGCGATGATGGCTACGACGGCAACTGATCGCGTCGCATAAAACCCGCTGATCGCAACGAGCCCGGCCCTGGAGTCGGGCTCTTTCGTTTCAGGTGTTCCAACCGAATGACCTGCACCCATTCCACCCTGCTGCACCCGTCTGCTTGTTGATGGCGGATGGGCTGGCCGGTGAGCTTCGTATCACAAGATTTGAACGATTGACACGGCATCCTAACGGCCATGTCCGTGAACGATCAACGCCGCAAGGCCCTCTGCGCAGTGATCATGCTGGCAGCCGAACCGAGCGCGCCGTGATGGCGACGTCACAGTTGCCAGCGCCAGCAAGGATGGCAACGCGATTCCGGCAAGTGCGACGTCGAACCATTGAGCTGTGTGCCGGGTTGAGCGCCGAGGATCTGCTGGTGCAATCGATGCCCGATGCCAGCCCCGGCAAGTGGCACCTGGCCCATTCCAGCTGGTTCTTCGAACAGTTCGTGCTGGGTCGCGATGCGGCTTACAAACCACGCAATCCAGCATGGCATTACCTGTTCAACTCCTACTACCAATCGGTAGGGCCGATGCATGCACGGCCGCAGCGCGGCTTGCTGTCGCGGCCCTCGCTGGACGAAGTCAGGGAATACCGGGACTACATCGATGAGGCGGTCTGCGCGCTGTTGGCTCGCGATGACGATACGGAACTGCCGGCATTGATCGAGTTGGGCTTGCAGCATGAGCAACAGCATCAGGAATTGCTGCTGACCGATATCAAGCATGCGCTCTGGTGCAACCCGCTGCTGCCGGCGTACCGGATGCCAGCGGCTGGCAGCGCAAGCCACGCGGCGCCGGTGTCGCTGCGCTTCCTCAGCGGTCGCGAAGGTGTGGTCGAAATCGGTCATCGCGGCGAAGGTTTTGCGTTCGACAATGAAACCCCGCGGCATCGCACGCTGCTGCAACCGCATGCACTGGCCAACCGCCTGGTGACCAATGCCGAGTACCTGGCGTTCGTGCGCGAGGGCGGTTACCGCGAACCCGGATTGTGGTTGTCCGATGGCTGGGCCATGGTGCAGCGTGAGGACTGGCAACATCCGCTGTACTGGCAGCGTGATCTGGCCAGCGAATTCAGCCTGGGTGGCGTGCGCGCTCTTGACCCCGGCGAACCGGTGTCTCACCTCAGCTATTACGAAGCCGAGGCATTCGCCCGCTGGGCGGGGGCCCGGCTGCCCACTGAGGCCGAGTGGGAATCCGCGGCGCACGGCGTTGCCGTCGGCGGCAACCTGCAGGACGAGCAGCGCTTCCATCCGCGCGCCGCCAGTCCCGGCGATGGCCTGCTGCAGTTGTACGGCGATGTGTGGGAATGGACCGCCTCGCCGTATGTCAGCTATCCGGGCTTTCGCCCGCTGCCCGGCTCGCTGGGCGAGTACAACGGCAAGTTCATGTGCGGCCAGTGGGTATTGCGGGGTGGCTCCTGCGTCACCCCGCGCGATCACCTGCGCGCCAGCTACCGAAATTTTTTTCCACCCCACGCCCGTTGGCAATTTGCCGGGCTACGACTGGGACAGGATCGATGAATGCACAAATATCCGGGGCAGGCGACGACGATCGCCGTCCGCCAGTCGGCGAGCTGCTGGAAATCGCCCAGCACGGACTGGCGCTCAAGCCGAAGCGGTTGCCGTCGTGGCTGTTCTACGACGAGCGCGGCTCGGCCTTGTTCGAGCAGATCTGCGAGCAGCCGGAGTATTACCTGACCCGTTGCGAAATCGCCCTGATGAGCGAACACGCAGACAGCATCGCCGACACCCTCGGCAGCGAGGTGCGGCTGGTCGAATACGGCAGTGGCAATGCGCAAAAAACCAGCATGCTGTTGCAGCACCTGCATGCGCCAGTCGCCTATGTGCCGGTGGAAATTTCGCCCGAGCCGCTGCGGCGCAGTGTCGAACGGCTGGTCGCGGAGTTCCCGCAGCTGCCGCTGCAACCGTTGTGTGCCGACTTTACCAAGTCATTGCGCTTGCCGATTCCGCCGCGCGCACCGCGGCGCACGGTGGTGTATTTCCCCGGTTCCACCATCGGCAATTTCGAGAACCGCGAAGCGGCCGTGCTGCTGCGCAAGATGCGCAACGAGATGGGCGATGCCGGCGGCATCCTGATCGGGGTGGATCTGAAGAAGGATCCGGCGTTGATCGAGGCGGCCTACAACGACCGCGCCGGCATCACGGCGGCGTTCACGCTCAACATGCTGATCCGGCTGAACCGCGAGATCGGCAGCAACTTCGAACTGCCGGCCTTCAGCCACCGGGCGCACTACAACCCGATGGCCGGGCGGATCGAGACGCACATCGTCAGTCGTCGCGCGCAACAGGTCAAAGTGGGGCGCGCGAACGTGGCGCTGCGTGAAGACGAGGCGATCCAGGTCGAATACAGCTGCAAGTATTCCCTGGAGGACTTTGCCGCGCTGGCCGCCAAGGCAGGTCTGGCGGTGCTGCGGGTATGGACCGATGCCGAGCAGATGTTCAGCGTGCAATATCTGGTGCGCGCGAGCACGGTGGCGCGCTGAGCATCCTGCGCCGGTGCTCGTCGCCGTCATGCGGGACATCCGGATCCCACATGACTCGCCAGTGGAATGAGGATCGGCGCGCGCCGAGGAGCGCGCTGCCGACCCGTTCCCGTCACTTGACCCCGTACAGCTTCTTCACGTCGCGGCTCAGCGCCGCCTGGCTATCCGGCCGCGCGTAGAACATGTGTCCGCCCGGATATTCCTTCACCTGCACCCGGGTCGGGTCGCCCATCGACGGTACCTGATCGACGACCAGCACCGAGGCCATGAACGGGCAGGACAGATCATCCCAGCCGTGGGCAATCAGCACCCGCAGGCCGGGATCGTTGGCGACCGCTTCGCGCAGCTGCGATACCGAGCCCTTGTTGGCATCGTCGTCCTCGTGCCAGAGCTTGTTCACCTCGTAGCTCAGTGCGTTGTAGCGTCCGTCGTATTTCCAGCCCACGGTCTGGGTGACGAAGTTGACCATCGCGCTGGTGGTCGGCGCGATGATGCCGTTGAGGATCGGGTCGCCGGTCTGCTGATGCGGCGCATACGGGAACGGGTCCCATGCGGTGACGTTGGAGTCGTAGCGGCTGCCCAGCTTGCCTTCGGCGCGATAGACCTCGCGCAGATAGGCCTGGGTTTCCAACCGGCCGCCGGAGCGCTTCACGAACAGCGGATCGAGCCCGGTCAGCGCGGTCACCTTGTTCACCACGCGATCGGCCGCCTGCGGATCGGAGCGCCCCTTCATCAGGTCGCTGGCGTATTCGCCACGCGTGTATTCGATGATCGGTGCCATCGCCGCATCGGTGAGCTTGTGCTCGCGCTCCAGATGCGCGGCGGCGATCGATGGCAGGGTGAGCATCCATGGCAGCGGTGAAACGTTCTCGTCGTCGGACGCGGCGGGATCGAGATACGGCGACAGCAGCACCACGCCGTTCATCGCCACGCCGAGCTGGGTCTGCAGGTAGTCTGTGATGCGCGGGCCGCGGAAACCGCCGTAGCTCTCGCCCACCAGGTACTTGCGCGAGGTCATGCGGCCGTTCTTGACCAGCCAGTCGT